>DATDDZ010000104.1:0-8173 GCA_036523555.1 Gaiellaceae bacterium | reverse complement strand
GCGCTCCACCCGACGGCTCGTCGGCTGCAGGACCGACTCCACGAGGCGGGGCTCGACGTGGGGGTGCGCGAGCTTGCGGACTCGACCCGTACGGCTCAGGAGGCTGCTGCCGCGGTCGGGGTCGGAGTCGGCCAAATCGTGAAGACGCTCGTGTTCGTGGACGACAACGGCCCGTTGCTCTGCCTCTGCGCCGGCGACCGTCGCGTCGACACGGCCAAGCTCGGCGTCGGCGTCCGGCAGGCACGCGGTGACGAGGTGCGCGAGGCGACGGGCTTCGCCATCGGCGGCGTGCCTCCCCTCGGCCACGAGCGCCCCCTGCGCACCGTGGTCGACGAGTCGCTCCGCCGCTTCGACACGATCTGGTGCGCGGCCGGGACGCCGCACGCGGTCTTTCCGGTCGAGACCGAGGCGCTGATCCGGGCGCTGCCGGCAGCCGAGGTGCGCGAGGTTTCCTAGCAGGAACGCGGCCCGACGCCCTCGACCGGCGGGCCTACACTGAGTCCGTGCAGCAGGTGAAACAGACTCTGGACGTCTCGAACGACGTCGCCGCCGAGCTGGCCGCGATCGGCGACGGCGTGCTCGACGCTCTCCGCGACCGGCTCGAGTGCACGATCCTCCTTCGCGGCAACCGCCTGACGATCGCCGGGGACGGCACCCACGTCGCCGAGGCCCGCGCAGTCGTCGACGAGCTCGTGGAGCTGGTCGAGACCGGCCAGGACATCGGCCCCGCGACGGTCGACGCCGTCCTGAACGCGATCGACCAGGCCGAGAACGTGCAGGACGTCTTCGCGGACGTGGTCTGGCGGCACCGCGGCAAGCAGATCACGCCGAAGACCGTGACGCAGAAGCGCTACGTCGACGCGATCCGGGAATGCACGGTCACGTTCGGGATCGGACCGGCCGGCACCGGGAAGACATACCTCGGCATGGCCGCCGCCGTTGCGGCTCTCCAGGAGCGCCAGGTCGCGCGGGTCATCCTCACTCGCCCCGCAGTCGAGGCGGGGGAGCGCCTCGGGTTCCTGCCGGGCGACATGCTTGCGAAGGTCGATCCGTACCTTCGTCCGCTGTTCGACGCGCTCTACGACATGCTCGACGCCGACCGGCTCAACACGTACATGGAGCGCGGCACGATCGAGGTCGCGCCCCTCGCCTTCATGCGCGGCCGGACACTGAACGACTCCTTCATCATCCTGGACGAGGCTCAGAACACGAGCCCGGAGCAGATGCAGATGTTCCTCACGCGGCTCGGGTTCGGCTCGAAGGTCGTCGTGACCGGCGACGTCACGCAGGTCGACCTGCCGCGCGAGCAGGCATCGGGTCTCATCCACGTGCAGGACATCCTCGGGTCGATCGACGGCATCGCCTTCATCCGCTTCGGGCACGAGGACGTCGTGCGGCACAAGCTGGTGCAGAGGATCGTCGAGGCCTACAAGCTGCACGCGGAGGAGACGGGGACGCAGCGGCGGAAGTAGCGGGCATGGTCGAGATCGAGGTGGCGAACCGCTCGGGCGAGAAGCTCGACGTCAGAGCCGCGCGGGAGTTGATCCGCGCCGTACTCGCGGGCGAAGGGATCCACGAGGGCGAGGTGGGGCTGCAGCTCGTCGGGCCCGACGAGATCCGCGCGCTCAAGCGGGTGCATCTCGGAATCGACGAGGAGACCGACGCGCTCGCCTTTCCGATCGACGGCAGCGATCCCATTCCCTCCGGTATGCCGCGCCAGCTCGGCGACGTCGTGCTCTGTCCGGCAGTCGTCGGCGAGGCCTGGCGCGCGCCGGTCGTTCACGCCGTTCTCCATCTGATCGGCTACGACCACGGGGCGGAGATGGAAGCCAGAGAGCGCGAGCACTCGTGACCCGACGCCCGTCGATCATCCAGAGCTTCAACTACGCCATCGAGGGCGTCATCCACGTGCTGCGCACGCAGCGCAACATGCGGATCCACTTCGCCGTTGCCTTCACTGTCATCTTCGTCGCGGCGGCCGCGGGCGTCTCCCGGATCGAGCTGATCGCGCTGCTGATCTCGATCTCCTTCGTCCTCGTCGCGGAGATGATCAATACGGCCGTCGAAGGAGCGATCGACGCTGCGACCACCTCCTTCGACCCGATGGCAAAGCTCGCGAAGGACATCGCCGCCGGCGCCGTGCTGATCGCATCCGTGAACGCAGTCGCCGTCGGCTATCTGGTCTTTGCGGGTAAAGCGGCGGACAACTCGGCTCGGGTGCTCGACCGGCTCAGGAACGCGCCCGCGGAGATCACTCTCGTCGCTCTCGTGCTCACCGTCCTCATCGTCATCGCCACCAAGGCCTGGACCGGGCGCGGGACGCCGCTGCGCGGGGGCCTGCCGTCGGGCCACGCCGCGATCGCTTTTGCGGGTTGGATGGCGTCCACCTACATCGTCGGCGACTCGCACCGCTTCCTCGTCAGCGCCCTGACCTTCATCATGGCGTTGCTCGTGGCGCAGACCCGTGTCGAATCAGGCATCCACTCGACCCTCGAGGTCGCCTACGGCGGCGCTCTCGGCGCGCTCGTGACCCTGTCGGTGTTCCAGCTCCTGTGAGCCGCGAGCTCTACGAGCTGGCGGTCGCGATCTCGGCGCGTGCGTACGCGCCCTACTCGAAGTACTTCGTCGGAGCGGCGGTGCTCACCAACGACGGCAAGGTCTTCGAGGGCGTCAACGTCGAGAACGCCGCGTATCCGCTGGGCGTCTGCGCGGAGAAGTCCGCCCTCGTGAAGGCGGTGAGCAAGGGGTACCGGCCGGGCGACTTCGTGGCGATCGGGATCACCGCGTCTCCGTGCGGAGGCTGCCGCCAGTGGCTGCACGAGTTTCGGATCGGCGAGGTGACGTTCCTCAATCCGGCCGGCGAGCTCGTCACCTATTCGGCGGCGGACCTGCTCCCCGACACATGGGATCTGCCAGCGTGAAGTCGGGCGTCGTCGCGGTCGCCGGCCGGCCGAACGTGGGCAAGTCCACGCTCGTGAACGCACTGTGCGGAGACAAGGTCGCGATCGTCTCCGACAAGCCGCAGACGACGAGGCGGCGGATCTTCGGGATCGTGAACGTCGACGGCGCGCAGCTCGTGCTCGCCGACCTCCCGGGCTTCCAGCGTCCGCTCGATCCGCTGACGACGCGCATGCAGCGGACGGTGGACGGCGCTTTCGAGGACGTCGACGGTGTGCTCTTCGTCCTCTCGGCGCGCGAGCGGATCGGCGCGGGCGACCGGTACATCGCCCGGCGTCTGTTCGAGCTCGGCGTGCCCGTCGTGATCGCGCTCAACAAGGTCGACCGCCTCAAGGCGGGCCACGTCGCAACACAGATGGAGACCGCGTCGAGGCTCGGCGATTTCCACGCCCTTCACCCGGTCAGCGCGAAGACCGGCGACGGGGTCGAGGCCCTGCGCGGCGAGCTCGTCGCTCTCCTGCCGGAGGGGCCGGCCTACTTCCCCGAAGAGCAGCGAACGGATCTCTCTCTGACCGCACAGGTCGGGGAGCTCGTGCGCGAGCAGGCGCTCCGCCTGACGAAGGAGGAGCTGCCCCATGCGATCACCGTCGAGATCGACGAGCTCGGCGAGCGCGTGATCCGGGCGGATGTGCTCGTCGAGACGGAATCGCAGAAGAAGATCTTGGTCGGCAAGGGGGGCACGATGGTGCGTGAGATCGGCCGCCGCGCGCGCCCCGAGATCGAGCGCGTGCTCGGCCACCCGGTCTACCTCGAGCTCCGCGTCAAGGTGAAGCCTCGCTGGCGCCGGGACGAGACGCTGCTCGAGCGCCTCGGCATGTAATTCGAGAGAAGGCTGCACAGAGCGCGCGGCTACACTCCTCGCATGGCGCAGGCACCCGTGCTGCCGCGTGGATTCGAGCTTCCGCTCGAGCCGAGATTGCCCCGGATCGGCTCGGTCGACGCGGTCGCGCTCGAGGAGCGCTCTGCGTCGCTCGCGCGCCGCTCGATCAAGCGCGAGGCGAAGGTCTTCGCGCTCGAGCTTGCCGTCCGCATGATCGACCTGACGACACTCGAGGGCCAGGACACTCCGGGGAAGATCGCAGCGCTGGCCTCGAAGGCGATCCGGCCCGATCCCAGGGATCTCAGTGTCCCCTCGGTCGCCGCCGTCTGCGTCTACCCGAACCTCGTGCCCACCGCCGTCACCCGCGTCGAGGGGTCGAGCGTGAAGGTCGCCTCCGTCGCGACCGCGTTCCCGTCGGGGCAGTCGCCCATCGAGGAGAAGCTCGACGAAGTGAGGTGGGTCGTGGAGCAGGGCGCCGACGAGGTGGACATGGTGATCGACCGCGGGGCATTCCTCTCCGGCCGCTACGCCAAGGTCTACGACGAGATCGTGCGCGTGAAGGAAGCATGCGGCGGCGCGCACCTCAAGGTGATCCTCGAGGTCGCCGAGCTCGGGACCTACGACAACGTCCGCCGTGCCTCACTGCTCGCGATGGCCGCCGGAGCCGACTTCATCAAGACGTCCACGGGGAAGCTCCCGGGAGCCGCGACGCTGCCCGTGACCCTGTGCATGCTCGAGGCGATCCGCGACGTCCACCACGAGACCGGCCGGATGGTCGGAATGAAGCCGGCGGGCGGCATCCGTCAGGCGAAGCAGGCCGTCCAGTACCTCGTCCAGCTGCACGAGACGCTCGGGCCCGAGTGGCTGACGCCCGACCTCTACCGGCTCGGCGCCTCGTCCCTCCTCAACGACGTGCTGATGCAACTCCGGAAGGAGAAGACGGGCGCGTACCAGAGCCCCGATTACTTCACCCTTGACTGACCTCGAGCGAAAACAGGAACGCGCACCGGTCCCGAAGGAGTGGACCTACGCGCCGGCACCGGAGGCGCGCGACGTGGTCTCGCTCCGCGAGCGCTACGGCCACTTCATCGGCGGCGAGTGGGTCGAGCCCGCCGAGACGTACACGACGATTTCCCCGGCGACCGAGGAGAGCCTTGCCGAGGTGGGGCAGGCGACGCAGGCCGAGGTCTCGGCCGCGGTCGCCGCAGGGCGCGAGGCGTTCGTGAACGGCTGGTCGGAGGTCTCGCCCGCCGAGCGCGCCAAGTACCTGTTTCGCATCGCCCGGATCCTCCAGGAACGCGCGCGCGAGTTCGCCGTGCTCGAGTCGCTCAACGGCGGCAAGCCGATCAAGGAGTCGCGCGACGTCGACGTTCCCCTCGCGGCGGCGCACTTCTTCTACTACGCGGGCTGGGCCGACAAGCTCGAGTACGCGTTCCCGAACCGCCGTCCTCAGCCCGTTGGCCTGGCCGGCCAGATCATCCCCTGGAACTTTCCGCTCCTGATGCTGGCGTGGAAGATCGCGCCGGCGCTCGCGGCCGGCAACACCGTCGTGTTGAAGCCGGCCGAGACGACGCCGCTCTCGGCGCTGCACTTCTGCGACATCCTTCGGCAGGCTGAGCTCCCGCCCGGGGTGGTCAACATCGTCACCGGCGACGGCAGCACGGGCGCCGCGATTGTGAAGGCGGAGGTCGACAAGGTCGCATTCACGGGCTCGACCGAGGTGGGCAAGGCGATCCAGCGCGAGCTGGCGGGGAGCGGCAAGCGGCTCACGCTCGAGCTCGGAGGCAAGGCCGCGAACATCATCTTCGACGACGCCGCGCTCGACCAGGCGGTCGAGGGGATCGTCAACGGCATCTACTTCAACCAGGGCCACGTCTGCTGCGCGGGGTCGCGCCTGCTCGTGCAGGAGTCCATCTACGAACCGGTCGTCGAGAAGCTCAAGCGGCGGCTGACGACGCTTCGCGTCGGCGATCCGCTCGACAAGAACACCGACGTCGGCGCGATCAACTCGAAGCAGCAGCTCGAGAAGATCACCGAGCTCGTCGCCTCGGGCGAGGAAGAGGGCGCCGAGATCTACCAGCCGCCGTGCCGGTTGCCGGAGAAGGGGTACTGGTTCGTCCCGACCGTGTTCACGAACGTGGCGCAGAGCTACCGCATCGCGCAGGAGGAGATCTTCGGCCCGGTGCTCTCGATCCTCACCTTCCGGACGCCCGAGGAGGCGGTCGAGAAGGCGAACAACACTCCGTACGGCCTCAGCGCGGGCGTCTGGACCGAGAAGGGCTCTCGCATCCTCTGGATGGCGGAGCGGCTGCGCGCCGGGGTGGTGTGGGCGAACACCTACAACCGCTTCGACCCGGCGTCGCCTTTCGGCGGCTACAAGGAGTCCGGTTTCGGGCGCGAGGGTGGACGGCACGGGCTCGAGCCGTATCTGCGGTTCGACGGAGGCGCTCGCCCGCATGGGTAGCAGGCTCCCCGTCAGGAAGACCTACAAGCTGTACATCGGTGGCCAGTTCCCGCGGTCGGAGTCCGGCCGGAGCTATGAGGCCGAGGGCCAGAACGTCGCGCGCGCATCGCGCAAGGACGCCCGCGACGCGGTCCGAGCAGCCCGCGCAGGCCTCCCGAAATGGTCCGGGATGACGGCGTACAACCGCGGCCAGGTGCTCTACCGCATCGCCGAGATGATCGAGGCCCGGACGGCCGACTTCGCAGAGGTAGCGACCGGGCGAGAAGAGGTCGAGCAGGCCGTCGATCGCATCGTCTGGTACGCGGGGTGGGCTGACAAGCTCGCCCAGGTGCTGGGCTCCTCGAACCCCGTCGCCGGACCGTACTTCAACTTCACAGTCCCGGAGCCGACCGGCGTCGTCGCCGTGATCGCTCCGGACGAGCCGCCTCTCCTCGGTCTCGTCTCGCGCGTCGTCCCTGCTCTCACCGGCGGCAATACGGTCGTCGCGGTCGCATCCGAGACCCATCCGCTCGCCGCGATCGAGCTCGCCGAGGCGCTCGCGACCTCGGACGTCCCGGCCGGAGCGGTGAACCTCCTCACCGGGCACCGATCGGAGCTGGCTCCCTGGCTCGCGTCGCACATGGACGTGAACGCGATCGACCTGACAGGCGCCGACGGCGACTCGCCCGGGCTCGAGCGGGCCGCTGCGGAGAACGTGAAGCGCGTCGTCCGCGGAGGGCCGGAAGAGCAGAGCCCCTGGGAGATTGCGTCGTTCCTCGAGCTCAAGACCGTCTGGCATCCGGTCGGCCAGTAGTAGGTTCCGTCCGTGAGGAGCGAGCGCCGCTTCAGCCAGGCCATCTCGGAGGGTGACGGGATCTCCGTCATCGCCGACGTCGCGGATGCCGAATCCGCTCGACGTGCCGCGGCGGACGGCGCGGAGGCGGTCACGGTTCGAGGCCAGATGGACGACCTCCGGAGCGTGACAGAGCTGCCCGTCCTGTGGCGCGCGCCCGGCCCGCCGTCCGCGGCCGCGCTGGCCGGAGCCGATGCGTGGCTCGTCGTCGTCGAGGATGCCGACGAGGACGGCGACTGGCTGGTACGCCGGCATGCCGAGGCGATCGAGCTCGGGCTCGACTGTGTCGTCGAGGTTCGAAACGAGGAGGAGCTCGAGCTGGCGCTCGAGCACCTCGACCCGGAGATCCTCCTCCTCGCGTCGGGTGGAGACGCGAGCGACGGCCACCGTCACGCGCTCGAGCTGCTTCCGGACGTGCCCGCCGGCAAGCTGGCCGTCGCCGACGTGCCGGTGTCGAGACGAGAGGAGATCGACGAGCTCGAGCGAGCGGGAGTCGATGCCGTCATCGTCGGAGCGCGAGACGTCGCCGAGCTCGCCGGTGACGCATCGCCCCACACGCTCTAGTGGTGTCTCCGGGAGGTTCGGTGCTGATTGGCCGAGCGAAAACCGAGCAGCGGAAGGACGCAGGGAGCCCCAATACCTGACCGTATTGGGGCGACCGAGGACGTCGCGATGCGAAGCGTTTGCAGCCGGCCAAGGAGTGATGAACCTCCCGAAGCCACCACTACACGCGCCCGCAGGGCGCTCGAGGGCTGGGCGGGCACCCAGTGGGGCGGCGGGGGCACCGCGCTCGTCGCGCTGCTCGCTGCCGCTGCAACGGTCCGGGTCGTTGGCATCCAGTACGGCCTGCCGTTCGGGAACCTGCTCAACCCCGACGAGCAGTCGATCGTCCCCCGGGCCTGGAAGATCGTCCACGGCGGCGGGGGCGACCCCCACTGGTTCGATTACCCGTCGCTGCTGATGTATGTCAACGCGCCGTTCCAGGCGTGGCAAGGCCACCCGTCGTTCCTCACGGCCCGCATCGTCGGCATCGTACTCGGCCTGGCCGGGGTCGCGGCCGCGTGGTGGCTCGGGCGACGCGCGTTCGGCACGCCGAGCG
>DATDDZ010000103.1:0-2434 GCA_036523555.1 Gaiellaceae bacterium | reverse complement strand
CCCGGACGGGCGACCACCTCAACGTCGTGGTCATGGCTTCACCTCCCTTCTGGGACGCCTGGCTTCCATCGTCCACCCGGGCGCAGCCGTGCGCATCGGTTCGACCACCGACGGCGGGTGTGGGCAACTACCGATGCAGCTCGACGCGCGCTTCGCCCGTCATCGCCGCGAGCGCATTCCGGCCTCACGGCCGCTGAACACGTCGAAGATGATGCACCCGAGCAGGGCCACCGCCCAGTCGTTCCACGACCCGAACCACTCCAGGTCGGGCGTTCCCTGGATGAGCCAGACGATCAGCCAGACGAAGCTTGCCATCCCGTTTCTCCCGGAGTCGCGGTCCGGAATTTGTACCGGAACCTCGGCATCGGCCGGTTCTGACAGCATCTGCCTCGTGGCGACGACGAGCGAGACCGACCGCCTGCGTGCCCTCGTGGAGACGGGCATCATGATCAACTCCGAGCTCTCGCTCGACGTCCTCCTCGAACGGATCGCCGAAGGCGCCGCCCGCGTCACCGGTGCGCGCTATTCCGCGCTCGGGGTGATCGGCCCGTCGGGCACAGAGCTGGAGCGCTTCGTCACGTACGGCGTGGATGCCGCCACGTACGCAGCGATCGGCGATGTCCCTCGTGGCCGCGGCATCCTCGGCCTCCTGATCCACGATGCGCGCCCGTTGCGCCTCCACTCCATCTCGGAGCACCCCCGCTCGGTCGGCTTTCCGCCCCACCATCCCTCGATGCGGACGTTCCTGGGAGTCCCCATCATCCTGCGCGGAGTCACCTACGGAAACCTCTACCTGACGGAGAAGGAGGACGGCGAGGACTTCACCGCGGAGGACGAGGAACTGGTGTCGCTTCTCGCCGGCCAGGCCGCGGTCGCCGTCGAGAATGCGCGGCTGTACGAGTCGGCAACCGGCTGGTCGCGGCAGCTCGAGTCCCTGAACGAGGTCGGCGGCGCCCTCGTCAGCGAGCTGGAGCTGCCGAAGCTGCTCGATCTGGTCGTGAGCCGTCTCCGTGAGCTCATCGGCGCCCGTCTCGTCACGATCGCGCTCCCCGTCGGCGACGATCTGCGGATCGCCGCGGCCGACGGCGACGAGGCGAGGGCGTATGTCGGCATGACCTTCCCGAGGCTCGACTCGAAGACCGGGATGGTGCTCGAGCGCGGCCACAGCGAGCGGGTCGACTCACTGCTCGATGACCCGGAGGTGCACCAGGATTCGGCGCGCTCCTTCGGCGCGCGGACCGGCCTCTACGTCCCGCTCATCCTCCGCGACCGGCCGATCGGCGTGCTCGTCGCCCACGACAAGCTCGGCTCGGACCAGCGCTTCGACAGCTCCGACCTCCGGCTCGCGGAGCAGTTCGCCGTGCGCGCCGCCGTTGCCGTCGACCTCTCGCGCCGGGTCGCCCGGGACGCGCTGCAGCGCGTCGTCGAGGGCCAGGAGCTCGAACGCCGCCGTCTGGCGCGCGAGCTGCACGACGAGACCGGGCAAGCATTGACGTCGATCCTGCTCGGACTGAAGGCGATCCGGAGCGCCGATACGGAGGAAGGGGCCGTCCACGCTGAGGCAGACGTCCGCGACCTCGTCGTCCAGGCCCTGCAGGACGTTCGCCGCCTCGCCGTCGAGCTGAGGCCGACGGCGCTCGACGACTTCGGGCTGGTGCCGGCCCTCGAACGCCTGACCGAGACCTTCGAGGCTCGCACCGGCATCGGCACTGCCCTGCAGGCAAGCCTCCCCGGCGACCGTATGCCCGCCGACGCCGAGACGGTCCTCTATCGCGTCGTGCAGGAGGCCCTGACGAACGTGATCAAGCACGCCGACGCGCGGAGCGTCAGCGTCGTCGTCGGCGCCCGCGACGGCGGCGTCATCGCGGTGGTCGAGGACGACGGCCGGGGGTTCACGGCGGCGGACATCCGGGCGGACGCGCTCGGCGTCGTCGGGATGCGCGAGCGCCTCGCACTCGTCGGCGGAACGCTCGAGGTCGAGTCGACCGTCGGGACGGGCACGACCCTCGCGGCGTTCGTGCCGCTCCAGCAGAGCAGCTAGCCGGGCTCGCGCGCCACGAGCCGCGACAGCTCGTGGAGGATGCCCGGCCCCTGGAGGCTCGCGAGGCGAAGCGCACGGCCGTCCCGGTGCCGAAGCCAGAGCACGGGAAGCCCACGGAGCCTGTCGGCCTGCTTCCTCCCGATCGTGACGTCGACGAGATCCGCGAAGCGGACGACCACACGCCGCTCCCCGCTCGTGAGCTCGAAGCGGTCGGCCAGCACCGACAGCCTGCCGGTCGCCTCGCCTTCGCAACCGTTCCAGAGGACTGCATATTCCGGCATCCCCGCACCGTAGGACGGCCCGCCGGCGACAACCTCGCCGTTCCTCCACAGACCCGTTGCGGCTTTCCACGGATCTCGCCCCCGGCCGCCACTCCCGCTAACGTCCGGCGGA
>DATDDZ010000102.1:0-1716 GCA_036523555.1 Gaiellaceae bacterium | reverse complement strand
AACGCGGCCCTGACGGCCGTGCGACCAACATCATCTCGAACAGTCTCGCGATGAGGCGTGACGTCGCTCTCCGTCATCGCTTCGACGACCGCGCGGGCAGCAGCGGCGGCTGCTATCTCCTCGCTCGCCAGCTCGAGCGGGCAGGTCGTACGATCGTCTACGTTCCCGAGGCCTTTGCGGCCCACGACGACGACGTCTCCGGTCTCGGTTTCGTCCGCAAGCGTCTCAGGGTGGGAAGCGATCTCGTCAAGCTCGTCCGCATCGACCCGGCCGGCGTTATCCGGGAACGGCGTCTGCTCGGCCTCGGCCCACTGTCTCCGTTCGCGGTCGCCACGAGCAGGGTCCTCTACGACACACGGCGCTTCCTCCGCTACCGCACCGAGCTCGGCATTCGGTCCTACGCCTTGCCCTACCTCATCGGTGCGTCGGTCGTCATGCGCTCCATCGAGCTCGTGGGAGTGGCTGTCGAGATACGGAGGCCGGGAGCTCTCGGGCGGCGCTTCGGCTGGTAGCGCGCGAAGACTCTGCCCACGCCGACATCCCCGACATCGACTCCGAGGGCATGAGGGGATCGAGCTCCGGCTCGCAAGCGTGGGCTACGATCGGCGGGTGAAAGCCCGCGTCGTCGTTCTAGGTGCCGGCTTCGGAGGTCTCGAGCTCGCAACGATGCTGTCGGAGGCGCTCGGCGACGGCATCGACGTGACCCTGATCGACAAGGGCGACGCGTTCGTCTTCGGTTACTCGAAACTCGACGTGATGTTCGGCAGGACGACACCGGAAGCCGTTCGTCACTCCTACCGCGACTTCGCGAAGCCGGGAGTTCGCTTCCGGCAGGAGACGATCACGGCGATCGACCCCGAGTCGCGGCGTGTGACAACAGACGCCGGGGTTCACGAGGCTGACCATCTCGTCATTGCCCTCGGCGCCGACTACGACTTCGCCGCAACACCGGGCCTATCCGAAGGAGGTAGCGAGTTCTACTCCGTCGCGGGGGCCGAGCGGCTGGCCGAGGTGCTGCCTACGTTCTCGCGAGGCCGAGCGATCGTCGGCGTCTGCGGGGCGCCGTTCAAATGCCCGCCCGCTCCGAGCGAGTGCGCGCTGCTCCTGCACGACTACCTGTCGGCGAAGGGGGTGCGCGAGGACTGCGAGATCCAGTTCGTGATCCCGTTCGGAATCCCGATCCCCCCGTCGCCCGACACGTCCGCGGCGCTCCTCGCCGCCTTCGCCGAACGGGACATCGAGTTCGTCCCCAACCGCCGCGTCGGCTCGCTCGACCCGGAACGCCGTGTCGCCGTGCTCGACGACGGCGCCGAGCTCCCATACGACCTCTTCCTGGGCGTCCCGAAGCACCGTGCTCCCGACGTCGTGCTCGAGAGCGGGCTCGCGGAGGACGGGTACATACCGGTGAGCTCGCAGACGCTCGAGACCAAGGTGCCCGGCGTCTACGCCGTCGGCGACGTCACCACAGTCGGCGTGCCAAAGGCCGGAGTGTTCTCCGAAGGAGCAGCGCGTGTCGTCGCCCGCAGGCTGCTCGCGCGCCTGCGCGACGAGCCCGACCCGGATCCCTATGACGGTCGCGGCTCCTGCTATATCGAGTTCGGCGGCGGGCAGGTCGGCCGCGTCGACGTCGACTTCTTCTCGGGCCCGAAGCCGACGGGCACCTTCGCCGAGCCGAGCGCCGCTCTCGTCGAGGACAAACGCACATTCGGCTCGAGC
>DATDDZ010000101.1:0-2833 GCA_036523555.1 Gaiellaceae bacterium | reverse complement strand
GCCGACGCACTCGCGTGCCTTCTCCTCCTCGACACGGTCGAGGTCGATGTAGGCACGGGGATCGTCTGCGGTCGCGTGCGGAGCTGCGCGATAGGACACCGCCTCGACGAACGTCGGCCCGTCGCCCGCACGCGCGCGCGCAACGCCGTCGCGAACGGCCTCGTAACAGGCGAGGACGTCCGTCCCGTCGACGCGCGTCGCGGGAATGCCGTATCCCACCGCCTTGTCGGCGAGCGTCTCGGCGTGTGTCTGCGCCTCCACGGGAGTCGAGATCGCCCACTGGTTGTTGTTGCAGAAGAGGATCAGCGGCGCACGCATGACCCCGGCGAAGTTCGCGCCCTCGTGAAACGCACCCTCCGAGGTCGCGCCGTCGCCGAAGAAGACGATCGCGCACGCGCGCTCGCCCTTGAGCTTCTTCCCCCACGCGAGGCCGGCGGCGTGCGGGACGTGCGTGCCGATCGGGACGCAGATCGAGGCGACCTGGAAGTCCTCCGGGTTCCACCACCCCGCCGGGTGCCCGCGCCACCACGACAACACGGTCTCCGGGCGGAGCCCGCGGAGGAGCCCGATCGCCGACTCCCTGTAGGACGGGAAGATCCAGTCCTCGTCGTCGAGCGCGTGCACGGCCCCCGCCTGCATCGCCTCGTGATTCCAGAAGATCGCGTAGGTCCCGATTCGCCCCTGGCTGTGGTAGACGACCGAACGCTCGTCGTAGGTGCGCAGGAGCACCATCGAGCGGTAGAGCTCGAGTAGTTCCTGCTCTCCGAGGCCGTCCACCTCGCGGTCACCCGCGCCGTCCGCGTCGCCGATCACGCGCCGCAGGTCGCGCTCGGCAGGGAGAACCTGCGCCATGCAGCCAAGTCTATTTGCGCGACCGCGGGCCTCCCGACCCCGAACGGCTCAGGACAGGACGGAGATCGAGCCGCGCTCGGCCTCGAACACGGCCTCGCTCACGTCGCCGAGATCCTCGCCGTCGGCTTGCAAGGGGAGGGTCGCGTCACAGCGCACCTCGATCCGGTCGAGGTCGTGCCCGCGAAGCGCATTGCGGGCGGGACGCCCGGTTGTGATCGAGTACAGCAGTCCGACGAGCCTGACGGGCGTCAGCGACACCGGCGCGAGGAAGTCGAGGCCCGACTCGAAAGCGGCGTCCGGCGCGACCTGGATGGGCAGCGCCTTGAGGAAGCTGTACGGGTTCACGTTGGCGACCATCACGAACGCCGCCCTACCGTGCCCGTCGATCTCCACCTGCGGCTCGATGCGACCTTGTTGCTCGTAGATGGCCTGCGCGAACGCCTTGAGAAAGACCAAGTCGCCGGGGCGCCTGCCGTCCTCGCCCCGCCCGCGCTCGTCGACGCGGCGCACCGCCTCCGCATCCAGCCCGAGCCCGGCGTTGAACGCAAAGCGGCGGCCGTTGACCCGGCCGGTCGAGATACGCCGGCTCCGGCCGCGGGCAAGCGCTTCGGCGAGCTGCTCGGCCGCCTCGACGGGGTCGCGGGGAAGCCCGAGGGCGCGGGGAAGCACGCTGGTCCCGCCCCCCGGCACGAAGCCGAGGGGCACGTCGTCCCGGTCGATCCCGTTCAATGCCTCGTTGAAGCCCCCGTCGCCGGAGAAGACGACGACAGCGTCGGCGCCCTCGTCGACAGCCTCGCGGGCGAGCTCGACGGCGTGGCGCGGCCGCTCCGTCCGCACGGTGCGCACGTAGGCGGACCGCATGAGAGCGCGCTCGACTGCGGCGACGGCGTCGTCGTTGACGGCTGTCGCGAACGGGTTGACGATCAGGACGGCCCGCTTCATCCCGTGAGCATGCCGGATCAGGCCGGCGTTCCGGGAGGTTCTCAGAAAGTCAGGCCGGCGTTGCGTAGCCGCGCATGCCCTCCAGCAGCACGGCGAAGAAGCGGTCCGCGAGCTCGTCCGTGTCGGCCTCCGGTCGCAGCCAGGTGTACGCCCAGTTCGCCGCCGACAGGGCCAGCAGCGTCGCCGTCGCGTCGTCGAGATCGGTTCGCAGCTCGCCGAGCTCGCGCCCCTCGCGGAAGAACGAGCGAAAGCGCTCCTCGTAGCGCCGACGCTCGGCGACGAACTCGTCGCGCCGGTCTCCCTCGAGATAGCGCCATTCGCGGGTGAAGACGGTCGCGATGTCGAGCTGCTCGGCGATCACGCGCAGATGGGCGCGCAGCGCCAGCCGGATCTTCTCCGTCGCGGCGAGGTCGTCCGGGACAGCGTCGAGCGCCGCATGGAAGGCCGCCGCCCCGTCGTGGGCGACTTCCCAGAGCAGGTCGGCCTTCGACTCGATGTGGGCGTAGAGGGAGCCCTTCTGCACGCCCATTGCCTGCGCGAGATCGCCGACCGACGTGCCGTGATAGCCCTTCTCGGCGAAGAGGCGGGCGGCCTGGCGAGTGAGCTCCTTGCGCCGGCTCGACATGCTTCAATTGACCCTAACGATCGTTCGGTCTGGAGGCCACATGAGCGCGCGCGAGCAGGAGTTCCTCGACTACGTCCAGGCCGGTGGCCAGGTCGAGGCCACCGACTGGCTGCCCGACGACTACCGGGCCAAGCTGATCAAGTTCATCGAGATGCACGGCAACTCTGAGCTGATGGGAGTGCTCCCCGAGCGCGAGTGGATCCTGCGCGCACCGACGCTCCAGCGGAAGCTCGCGCTGACCGCGAAGGTGCAGGACGAGGTCGGGCACTCGCAGCTGATCTACCGGGTCGTCGAAGACCTCGGCAAGCCGCGGGAGCAATGCCTCGACGATCTCATCTCGGGCAAAGCGAAGTTCCACAACGTCTTCCACTACCCGACGAAGACCTGGGGTGACGTCGGCGTCATCGCCTGGCT
>DATDDZ010000100.1:0-8787 GCA_036523555.1 Gaiellaceae bacterium | reverse complement strand
AAGAGGCCGGCGGCATGCACGGCATGCATGCCATTGCGCCGCCGACCGCGATGGAGATGGCCGGGCCGATGGCAATGATGCCGATGCCCGGCGGCGGCCAGGGCCCAGAGGTCGAGGAGATTCCGCCGGAGCTGGCGGATTACCTCTCCGCCCTCGACGAGCTGGCGCACGCGCCGCACCCGCCGCCGAAGAAGGAGCACATGCTCCACGTGCCGCTGTTCTTCCATCAGATGAGCGGCTTCCGCGGATCGCCCGTCTTCCAGAGCCCGCCGCTCAACGTCAACGGCGTCTACCAGTCACCCCCGCTCACGATTCCCGGAACGTACAGGTACATCTGCGGCATCCACGGAGCGATGATGAGCGGGTCGGTGACCGTTCAGGCGGGCGGCCCGAGCACGAAGGCCGTCTCGATCGTCGACTTCGCCTTCAACCAGAAGGACGTGACGGTCGGGATCGGAGGCCGGGTCACCTGGACGAACAACGGCCCGAGCCAGCACAGCGTCGTCGAGGCGGGCGGAGACAACCTGCCGTCGTTCTGCTTCAACGGCCGCTCGTTCGTCGGCAACACGCCGACGATCCTCGCCCACGCCGGCCAGAAGATCCGCTGGTACGTGTTCAACCTCGACCTCAGCATGACCTGGCACAACTTCCACACGCACGCGCAGCGCTGGCAGTTCGCGAATCAGATGGTCGACATTCGCAGCATCGGCCCTGCGGAATCCTTCATCGTCGAGACCGAGGCCCCGCCGGTGCTGCTGCCGCCACCGGGCTTCGGGCAGTACAACAGCCCGCGCAGCGGCGCGACGAAGTACGAGCTGCGTGGCGACTTTCTTGTCCACTGCCACGTCGAGATGCACATGATGCAGGGGCTGGCCGCTCTCCTTCGCTCGCATCAGACCGTGTACTTGACGCCGGCCCAGGTGCAGCAGGTCGAGACCCAGATCGGGCTCGCGCTCGACCCGGGCGGCAACTCGTGTCCTGCGGTATCGCTCGACCGCTGCGCAAACGCCGTCGGCGGGCGTTGGGAGGAGCTGCCGGGACTTCCCCAGATCACCTTCATGCACGCGGTGCTAGTGCCCTACTCGCAAAGGCTCCTCTATTGGGGTTACGGCGCTCGCGCCGACCAGTCCCGGATCTGGGATCAAACCACTGGGCTTTACACGGCCCCGGGAAACCAGCCGCAGGCGGTCCGAGCGGACGAGAACATCTGGTCAGGCGCGCACGCACATCTGAACGACGCGCAGGGCACCGTGCTCGTGCACGGGGGCTTCATCAACGCGCGCATTCCGAACACCTCGACGCCGCTTCCGCCGCTGAGCGTCGACACGGAACGCCGCGCCTTTCGCTTCAATCCAACCGCTGCAAATCCATGGTCGGCGACCGCCGACCTGCACGTCGGCCGCTTCTATCCCACGACGATCACGCTCGCAGACGGCAAGGCGATGACGCTGTTCGGCGCCGACAACGCGACCACCGGCGCCGCAGTCCCTTCGTTCGAGATCTACTCGCCGGGCGGCGGTGGGTCTTGGAGCGCGCCGAAGTCACTCCCCTTCAACTACTTCTACTACCCCTGGACGTTCCTGCTTCCCGGCGGCGACCTGTTCGTCGCCGGACCACAGAAGCCGTCGCGGCGGTTCAACCCGAATGCGAGCCCTGTCGTCGCCCAGCAGTACAACCAGCTGTATCCGCAGCAACGCGGCGTGAACATGGACGGCACGTCGGTGCTCCTGCCGTTGCGGCCCCCGAACTACAAGCCGCGTGTGCTCGTCGCGGGCGGGACGGATCGCGGCGCGAACTGGTCGTCGACCGAGATGGGAGCCCTGCAGAGCGCAGAGTGGATCGACCTCTCCGTCGCCTCACCGGCCTGGCAGGCCCTCCCCGACATGAACATCGCCCGCGACAAGGTGAACTCCGTGCTGCTTCCGGACGGCCGGGTCCTGATCCTCGGCGGCTACGAGAATCCGCCGGACGGCGGGCCCGTCGAGATCTTCGACCCCGACGATCCGACGAGCGGGTTCCAGCTCGGTCCCAGCATGAAGCACCCGCGCGGCTACCACTCGGCCGCGATCCTCATGCCCGACGGCAGCGTGATCATGGGCGGCGACCCGAACGGCGGCTCGACGCCGAACGAGCGTTATCGCCCGTCGTACTTCTTCAAGCCGCGCCCCGCGATCACGGGCTCCCCGGCGAGCATCGGCTACGGCGCCGCGTTCTCGGTCCAGACCGGGACGCCGGGTGCGATCGCCGAGGTCGTGCTGATGCGAGCGGGAGCGGTGACGCACGGGTTCAACCAGAACCAGCGCTATGTCGGCTGCGCCATCACCGGCACGACCGCGGCAGCGGTCAAGGCAACGGCTCCGCCAGACGGGAACGTGGCGCCGCCGGGGCACTACCTGCTCTTCCTCGTCGACCATGACCGCATCCCCTCCGAAGGAGCCTGGATCCGGCTGACGTAGCGGTTCTCCGAGCAGCGCTGAGAGCTCCCCGAGACGCAATCGGCTATGCCGGCTGTGAAGTGCGTGCATCCGTGATTTCGCTGAGATGCGAGCCGAGGAGCCGCCGATGTGCGAGCACGCCGGCCGCCGCCAGCCTGTGGGGCGTGGACGTTCGCGACGCCCGCGTCTCCTTCCCCGGCCTCGAGGGCAAGGCCTTCCTCGACGCGGCCACGGTCAGCCTCGCACCTGTGCAGGCATGCGAGGCCATCGAGGGCTTTCTCGAGCGGGCTCTCCTCTGCCCGGAGCGCGACGCCTCGACGCACCACATCGCCATGGACGAGCTACGCGGAGCCGCCGTGCACGAGGCGGCGATCTTGCTCGGGGCCGACGAGGACGAGATCGCGCTGGTCGAGAGCACCTCACACGGGCTGAGCATCGCCGCTCGGGCGATCGGGCTCGGCCCGCGTGACAACGTCGTCATCGACGACCTCGAGTTCCTCCAGGTGGCGATCCCCTGGGCGAAGCTCGTGGATGAGGGAGCGCTCGGCGAGGTACGCATGGCGCGGAACGTCTCGGGTGCGGTCACGATCGACTCGATCGCCGAACAGATGGACACCCACACGCGCGCCGTTGTCGTCAGCTCGGTTCAGTGGTCCACTGGCTACCGCCTGGACCTCGCGGCGTTGTCCGATCTCTGCCGCCGCGAAGGAGTCTTCCTCGTCGTCGACGCGGTCCAGGAGCTTGGCGCACTGAGGATGGACGTCCGCCGCACGCCGGTCGACCTGCTCATCGCCGGCGGGCACAAGTGGCTCAACGCTCCGTTCGGCTGCGGCATCCTCTACGTCCGCCGCGAGACGCAACCGCAGCTCGCCCAACCGACGTGGGGCTATCTCGGCCTGGAGCTGCCGGAGGGTGGCTGGGGCACGTACTTCTCGACCCCGTCGATCAGTCCCATGCGCCCCTATCAGTTCGTGCCGACGGCCAAGCGTTTCGAGCTGAACGGAACCTCGAACTATCCGGGCGCCGTCGGGCTCGGCGCCTCACTTTCCCTCGTGAACTCGGTCGGAGCGGAGCGCGTCGAGCATCGGGTGCTCGAGCTGGCGGGCCTCGTGCGCGAGGAGCTCGAGGCGGCGGGAGTTCGCATCGTCAGCCGCCCGGAGCCGGAGGCACGGTCGGGCATCACGACGTTCACCGTCTCCGGTGATCCTGCCGAGGACGAGGCGCTCCTCCAGCGGCTGCTCGACCGGCGCGTCTACGTCTCGCGCCGCTACACGTCCTACGCAGGCGGGATCCGTGTCTCGACGCACTACTACAACGACGAGACGGACGTGGAGCGGCTGGCGGCCGCGGTCCGCGCTGCACTGCCTCGCCGGCACGCACCCGTCGGCGCACGCTGATGACGTTCAGGACGATCATCGAGCCGTTCAGGATCCACTCGATCGAGCCGCTCCGCATCACGACCGAGGACGAGCGCCGATCGGCGATCCGAGAGGCGGGCTACAACCTGTTCGGCCTGCACGCCGCCGACGTGCTGATCGACTTCCTCACCGACTCCGGCACGGGCGCGATGTCCCGGGATCAATGGGCCGCGATCCAGCACGGGGACGAGAGCTACGCGGGATCACCATCCTGGTTCCTCTTCGCCGACAGCGTCCGGGAGCTCTTCCCATTTCGACACGTCATTCCGACGCACCAGGGGCGGGCGGCCGAGAAGATCCTCTTCACGGCGATCGGGGGCCCGGGCAAGGTCGTCCCGAACAACACCCATTTCGACACGACCCGTGCCAACGTCGAGTTCACCGGCGCCGAGGCCGTCGATCTGCCGATCCCCGAGGCCCTCGAGCCTTCGGTCGTCCATCCCTTCAAAGGCAACATGGACATCGAGGCGCTCGAGCGGCTCCTGTCCCGCCATGGGCGCGACGCCGTGCCGGCGGTGTTCGTCACGGTGACGAACAACTCCGGCGGCGGACAGCCTGTCTCGCTCGAGAACCTCCGCGGCGTCCGCGCGGTCTGCGATACGCATCGCGTCCCGCTCTTCCTCGACGCATGCCGCTTCGCCGAGAACGCATGGTTCATCCGCCGGCGCGAGCCGGGCCAGGCGGACCGGCCCGTGGTCGACATCGTGCGCGAGATGGCCTCGCTCGCGGACGGGATGACCATGAGCGCGAAGAAGGATCCGCTGGCGAACATCGGCGGCTGGCTCGCTCTCGACGACGACGAGCTCGCGGAACGCTGCCGCAACCTGCTGATCCTCACCGAGGGGTTTCCCACCTACGGCGGTCTCGCAGGCCGCGATCTCGAGGCGATTGCCCAGGGTCTGAAGGAGTCGGTCGACCACGAGTATCTGCGCTACCGCATCCGGTCGACCGAGTACCTCGGCGAAGCGCTTGCCGAGGCGGGCGTCCCGATCGTGCAGCCTCCTGGAGGCCACGCCGTCTACCTGGACGCACGAGCCCTCCTGCCCCACATCCCGCCTCTCCAGTACCCGGGTCAGGCGCTCGCCGTCGCCCTCTACGAGACCGGCGGGGTACGCGGCTGTGAAATCGGCACCGTCATGTTCGGCCGGCACCCGGACGGAAGCGAGCAGCCGGCGGCGTTGGACCTGGTCCGCCTTGCGATCCCGCGCCGAACGTACACGCAGAGCCACGTCGACTACGTGATCGAGGTCTGCAGCGCGGTCGCGGAGCGACGCGCCGAGCTGCGTGGCCTTCGCATGATCTTCGAGCCGCCCACGCTCCGGCACTTCACCGCCCGCTTCGAGCCGGTCGACTGAGTCGCCGCGGCGCGAACTCGGCTAGGAGTCCGTTGGTGGCGACTGCTCGACGTCAGTCTCGGCGACGAGCTTCTCGACCACGCGCTCTTCGACGGGCTCTTCCTTCTGCCGCTCGATCTCCTGTTGCTGAACAACCTCGACGCGGGCAGCCTGCCACGCAGACCAGTGTCCGGACACGAGCGCCCACAGCGACAACGCCGACACGTACACAACGCTCTTCACCCAGCCGGTCACCAGGGATACGGGAATCATCGCGACCCAGAACATCGTCAGCCAGCCGTTCACCCTGCGCATGAAGACCGGGTCACCCTGGATGGAGGCCCAGATGCTCTTCGCGACGCCGCTCACGGCGGTCCAGTTCGGACTCCCGACTTCGTGTCCTTCGTTGTTCGGCGAGCTGCTGCGCGCTAGCGGACCGGCGCGGCTGTTCTCGCCGCCGGCCGCTCGAGGAACGCCCCGCGGGCCTCGAAGCGCGCCTGGAAGAAACGCAAGTGGGCCGGTTCGTACACCATCGTGAGCCCGTGGATGTGATCCCGATTCGCGTAGACGTCGGTGACGACGTCGGCCACATAGGCGAGGTGCTCCTGGGTGTAGACGCGCCGCGGGATCGTCAGCCGGACGAGCTCGAGCCCGTCGTAGGGCTGGTCGCCGTGCTGGCCGGAGAGGATCCCGCGCTCCATCGACCGCACGCCGCCGGCGAGGTAGAGCGCCGCCGCGAGCGCCTGGGCCGGGAACTCGCTCTGCGGCAGATGCGACAGGAAACGCTTCGCGTCGAGGAAGACGGCATGCGCGCCAATGGGAACCACGATCGGGATGCCGCGCTCGAGCAGCAGCCCGCCCAGGTATGCGCTCTGGGACATGTAGTGGCGGACGATCTCCTCGTCGCACGACTCGCGGATCCCCTGAGCGAGCGCCTCCATGTCATGTCCGGCGAGACCGCCGTAGTGCGGGAATCCCTCGTAGACGACGACCAGCTCGCGCGCCCGCTCGGCCAAATCGTCGTCGTTCAGCGCGAGCAGGCCGCCGATCGGGACGAAATGGTCCTTCTTCGACGAGAAGACCGCTCCATCGGAGAGCTCAGCGATCTCGCCGATCAGCTCGGGCAGCGTCCTGTCCGCGTAGCCGACCTCGCGGTCTTTGACGAACAACGCGTTCTCGGAGATCCGCGTGGCGTCGAGGAAGAGCGGCACGCCATGCGCACGGGTGAGCTCGCGCACGCCGGCGAGATTGGCGAGGGACAACGGCTGCCCGCCGGCCATGTTCAGGCAGGCTTCGACACGGACGAACGCGACCCGCTCGGGCCCTGCCCCCGCGAGCACGCGCTCGAGCGCGGTGAGGTCGAGGTTGCCCTTGAACGGGTGCATCGATTCCGGCTCGCTGGCCTCCGGAATCGAGACGTCGATCCAGACGCCGCCTGCGAGCTCGACGTGCTCGCGCGAGGTCGTGAAGTAGAGATTCGAGGGAACGAGCGATCCGGGCTCGACGAGCAGCTTCGCGAGCAGGTGCTCGGCGCCGCGTCCCTGATGGGTGGGGATCACGTGCCGATAGCCGTAGGTCTCCCGCACCGCGCGCTCGAGGCGGAAGAAGCTGCGCGAGCCCGCGTACGCCTCGTCTCCGAGCTCCATAGCCGACCGCTGCTCCTGGGAGAGCGCTGAGGTGCCGCTGTCGGTCAGGAGATCAATGAAGACATCTTCGGAGCGAAGCAGGAAGGTGTTGTAGCCGGCGAGCTCGAGCGCGCGCCGCCGCTCCGCCTCAGGGCGAAGAGCGATCGGCTCGACCACCTTGATCTTCCACGGCGGGGGCGTCACTGGCTTCATCGTCGTCGGCGCGGGGCCTCCGCACATCCGGGAAAACCACCCTGGGAGATAGCGGACGACTACTGACGCGCACTACCGTCATCGATGCCTACTTCGAGCACTCGGCCGAGGGCGTCACGCTCGTGTCACGGACGATGACGACGCAACCGGAGTACGGTGCGGCACCCGAGCCGCTTGCGGGCGTGAAGTAGACCAGCCACGCATCCTTCCCGTCAGCGACGCCGCGCGCCTGTGTCGAGTATCGAAGCGTCGGCATGCCTGCGCGCAACCGAGCGATCCGAGTGATCGCTCTGGTTTGGGCGGCATGAGCGCTCAAGCCGGCGTAGCTCGTCGACTCGCGCGTGATGTCGGGCCATGGGTAGAGCGCGAGGTGTACGACGAGGACCGAAAGGCCGGCCACGAGCACGTACGGCGTCGCTCGATACCTCTGGCTGAGGACCAAAACCGGTATCCAAAGCGAAGGGAACCGGGCGTCGAGATGAGCCCAGCGAAGCAGCACAGTCGGGAACAGGATGCCGAACACCAGAAACGAGCCGTAGATCGAGTAGCCGAGCACGAGCTTGTCGTCGCTCCAGAGGCGGTTCACCAGGAACGCGACAACTGCGGTTGCGGCGAAGACGAAGATCCAGTCGTAGCGGAAGGCAAGGAAGCGCCTCTTGACCCTGACGTTCTGGATCTGCGACTTGTCGACGTTTGGGGGGAGCAATCGACCGTGGTCGGTTTGTTGTTCCGGGTCGATGCCCCGCGTGACGGCGAGACCATGCGTCACCGCGAAGTAGGCAACCATCGCGATCACAGCGACGACGATCACGCCAACCCAGCTCGCGACCTCTTCGATATGGCCGATCGTCGACGAAATCGTCGGCCACGGAATGAAATTCCGGAATGCACCCGAGAGTGCTCCCGCAAGCTCGACTGCCCCGATGGCCAGACCAACCGGAGCCCAGAACGCGAACCCGCGCTTCTGCTGCTTCGTCAGCGGATCGCCTGCGTCCCATTTCGCTTTCACCACGAGCCACCAAGTCCACGGCGACCACCACGGTCCGAGACGTGCAGCTGCCGGCGCAGGTCTCAAGATGGGACACTCCTATCTGCCGCAGCTGCAGGTTGGCTTGACTCGAGCCGATTGTCCCACTTTCGCGCCTCGGTCACGACCTGCGTCCTTTCGGAAGGAGTCTGGATCCGGCTGACGTAGGCGCTAGGGGAACGTCGTCCGCGATCCGCGAACGGGCACGCGGTGCGAGGCCACCGGGAAGGCGGAATCCCCAATCTCCTCTGCACGCATACTGCTCGCGGCCGCTACGAGGCTGTGTTCTGGAACGACGAGTTGCAGGTGTACGGGCCAGGCTCAGGCCCGATGATGCCGAGGTACGTCTTCAAGTGGTGGCCGCGGCTTCGTTAACCGGTACGACTTGCTCTTCTGCGTTAATGGGAGGAGGGCCCCGCAACGTGCTAATCGAGTGGCGGCGATCGGCAACCTGCCTCTGCCTGCCGCATGTAAGACAATCTTGTAGGAGATGCACATGGAGCGGTATGTCGTGACGACGCGGTTGAAGCCGGGAGCGGCGCCCGCAGCCGAACAGCTGCTCTCGGCGGGACCGCCGTTCGACCCAGCCGAGACCGGACTGGCGGCCCACGCCGCCTACCTCAGCAAAGACAGCGTCTTCTTCGTCTTCGAAGGCGAAGATCCCCACGCAACCGCGCTTCAACTCGCCAAGAAATACGCACTCGAAGTGAGCCGTTGGCAAGACCTCGTCTGGGA
>DATDDZ010000099.1:0-2255 GCA_036523555.1 Gaiellaceae bacterium | reverse complement strand
CGGCAGACGCAGGAGCGTCACGAGCCTTCTCTGCGCCTCTCGCTCCGGCACGTCGACGGCGAACGGGTGGTCGCGGCTGCGGAGTGGATCGGGATAGGTCGCCGAGAGGAGGTAGAGCCACGCGCCGACCTGCCCGCTGTAGCGGAGGAACGCGGCCAGAAAGCGATGGAGGCCGCCCGGGACTCGCCCGGCGAAAAGCGCGGCGACCCAGCTGAAGGGGAGAACGGGCACGAGCAAGAGCGCCCAGATCGACAGAACGAGGTAATGGGGGAACGACAGCAAGGCGCGCAGCAGCACGACGAGCCTCCTCCGGCGCAGCGGCTCGCGATCGTGGACGGAGATCCGCGCGTCAGGCAAGAGCGATAACGTAGTGCCTCGTGCGACAGGTTCTCGTAATGGTGCTCGGCGTCGCCTTCCTGGCAGGCTGCGGAGGCGGCGGCAAGGGCAAGCAGCTGACCAAGGCGGAGTACGCGTCGAAGGCTGACGCGGTCTGCTCGAAGTACAGCGCAGAGGTCAAGGCGCTCGGCAGCCCGAGCGATCTTTCGGCGCTCACGAAGATCGCCGAGAAGACCCTCCCGATCGTCGACAGCACGATCGCCGACCTGAAGAAGCTCGAGGCACCCTCCGAGGAAAAGGCGCTGGCCTCGCAGTGGCTTTCACAGATGCAAGGTGTCGCCGACGACGCGAGGGCGCTGCTCGCGAAGGCGAAGGCAAAGGATCTCCAGGGCCTCCAGGTGCTGCTCCCGAAGGCACAGCAGCACCTGGCGCGCAGCAACGCGCTCGCCTCGCAGCTCGGCATGTCGGTCTGCAGTAAGGCCTGAAGCCGAGCCGCCGCTAGGCGCCGGTAAAGCGGGGAGGCCGCTTCTCGAGGAAGGCGGCGACGCCCTCCCTGAAGTCTTCGGTCTTGGTGGCTGCCGCCTGGAGCTGCGCCTCGCGCTCCAGCTGCTCGTCGAGCGAGGCCGTGGACGCATGGTCCACGAGCCGCTTCGTCATCCCGACGGCGAGCGTCGGCCGCGCTGCGTAGTCGGCGGCGAACTCGGCAACCCGCTCGGCAAACGCGTCCGCCGCGACGACCTCGGAGACGATGCCCCAGGCCTGCGCCTCGGCCGCGCCCAGCTTCCGACCAGAGGTGAACCACTCGAAGGCGCGCGAGGGGCCGAGGAGTCGCGTGACGAAGTACGAGCCGCCCGTGTCCGGCACCAGGCCGATGTTGATGAAGGCGGGGATGAAGGCCGCGGAGTCGGCGGCGAGCCGCAGATCGCATGCACACGCCAGCGAGAGCCCGGCGCCGGCCGCCGCCCCGTTGACCGCGGCGATGACGGGCTTCTCGAGCGCGCGGATCGCGAGCAGGTTGGGGTGGTAGGTGGAGCGCAGCCTCTCCCGGATGTCGCCCGTCGCATCGCGGAACTCGGTCAGGTCCTGTCCGACGCAGAAGCCGCGCCCCGCGCCGGTGATCACGACGGCGCGAACGGCGTCGTCGCGCGCCTCTCTCAACCCGCCGGCCAGGCCCTCGTGCACCTCCGCGTTGAACGCGTTCAGGACGTCCGGGCGGTTGAGCGTGATCGTGAGGACTGCGCCCGCGCGGCTCGTCTCGACGGCTGCCATCGTGCGGACTCTCGCAGATCGACCCAGCCCGAGAGAGCGTTGCTAGCTTGGCGCCATGGCCCTCACGTTCATCTCTTCCACCCCGGCGGACGTCCCAGAGGATGAGGCGCTCGACGCCTATTCTCGCGCGGTGACCTCGGTCGCGGAGCGGCTCTCGCCGTCCGTCGCGAACCTCCGGGTCTCGCGTCGCGTCCGAGGCGGCCGAAGGCTCGACGGCGGTGGGAGCTCGGTCGTGATCACGCCCGACGGATACATGCTCACGAGCGCGCACGTCGTCGCGCGCACCGAGGGAAAGGGACGCGCCTCGTTCGTCGACGGTCGCGAGCTCGAGTTCGAAGTGGTCGGGTCGGATCCGCTCTCGGACCTCGCCGTTCTCCGTGCTGACGGCCGCGACCTCTCATCCGCGGAGCTCGGAGACGCCGAAGCGTTGCGCGTGGGCCAGCTCGTGGTCGCGATCGGGAACCCGCACGGCTTCACCGGTTCGGTGACCGCGGGGGTCGTGTCGGCGCTCGGACGGTCCCTGCCCACCCGCTCGGGCGCGAACGTCCGCGTCGTCGACAACGTCATCCAGACGGACGCCGCGCTCAACCCCGGCAACTCCGGGGGAGCGCTCGCCGACGGCCGCGGCCGCGTCGTGGGGATCAACACGG
>DATDDZ010000098.1:0-3962 GCA_036523555.1 Gaiellaceae bacterium | reverse complement strand
GCGGCCCGGATGTCCGGGTCGTTCGTCATCCCGCTCGGCTCGAAGCGCATGTGCGCGAACTTCGAGACGTACACCTCGAGCGGCACGCCGTACTGCATGCCGAGCGACACCGAGATCATGATCGAGTTCATCAGGCCGGCGAGCGTCGTGCCCTCCTTGGCGATGTCAACGAAGATGTCGCCGGGCGTCCCGTCCTCGTACAGCCCGACATGGATGTATCCCTCGTAGTCGCCGACTCGGAACTTCCGGCCGACCTCGACTCGATCCTCCGGCAGTCGGCGCCTGCGCGTCGCCGGCAGGGGCGGAGCTGCGGTCGCGGCATCGAGCAGCGTCGCCACGCCGTCGTCCTTCTTCCCCGACAGCGGCTGCGCGACCTTGCAGTTGTCACGGTAGATCGCGATCGCCTTGACGCCGAGCCGCCACGACTCGATGAAGAGCTGCGCGACCTCCTCGACCGTCGCGGTCTCGGGCAGGTTCACCGTCTTCGAGATGGCGCCGGAGATGAACGGCTGGACCGCGCCCATCATCTTCGTATGGCCGGTGTAGTGGATCGCGCGCTCGCCGACCGCGCAGTCGAACACCGGGTAGTGCTCGGCCTTGATGAACGGCGCGCCGACGACCGTGTTCCGCTCGTCGACGTACGCGACGATCTCCTCCGTCTCGGCAGGCGTGTGGCCGAGCTTGTCGAGCGCCATCGGCACCGATTTGTTCACGATCGTGATCTCGCCGCCGCCGACGAGCTTCTTCGATTTCACGAGCGAGAAGTCGGGCTCGACCCCTGTGGTGTCGCAATCCATCATGAAGCTGATCGTCCCTGTCGGCGCGAGCACCGTCGCCTGCGCGTTCCGGTAGCCGTGTACCTCGCCGAGGTCGAGGACGTTGTCCCACGCCTGGCGGCACGCCGTCAGCAGGTCGGTGGGCACCGCGTCGGCGCCCTGGATGTTCCCGACTGCGGCGCGGTGCTGCGCCATCACGCCGATCATCGCGGCCGCGTTCGGCTTGTAGCCCGCGAACGCGCCCATCCGGCCCGCGATCTCGGCCGACTTGCGGTAGGCGCGGCCCGTCATGAGGGCCGTGATCGCTGCTGCGTACGCCCGCCCCTCCTCCGAGTCGTAGGGAAGGCCGCGCGCCATCAGCAGCGCGCCGAGGTTGGCGTAGCCGAGGCCGAGCTGGCGGTAGGCCTTTGCATTCCGTTCGATCTCCGGCGTCGGGTACGAGGAGTTTCCGACGAGGATCTCCTGCGCGAGGAACACGACGTCGACCGCGTGCGTGAACGCCTCGACGTCGAGCTCACCGTCCTCGCGGCGGAACTTCATCAGGTTCAGCGAGGCGAGGTTGCAGGCGCTGTCGTCGATCGACATGTACTCGCTGCAGGGATTCGACGCGTTGATGCGACTCGTGTTCGGCAGCGTGTGCCAGTTGTTGATCGTGGTGTCGTACTGGACTCCCGGGTCGGCGCACTGCCACGCGGCCTCGGCGATGTCCTTCAGCAGCTTCCGCGCCTTGACCGTGTCGACGACTGCGCCGTCGGTGCGCGCGGTCAGGTTCCAGTCAGCGTCCGACTCGACCGCCTCCATGAAGGCGTCGGTGACGCGCACCGAGTTGTTGGCGTTCTGGTACTGGATCGACGCCCAGTCTGCGGAGTCGAGCGACATGTCGTAGCCGGCCTGCTCGAGCACGCGCGCCTTGCGCTCCTCGTGCGCCTTGCACCAGATGAACTCCTCGACGTCAGGATGGTCGACGTCGAGCACGACCATCTTCGCCGCGCGCCGCGTCTTGCCGCCCGACTTGATCGTGCCGGCCGACGCGTCGGCGCCGCGCATGAAGCTCACCGGGCCGCTCGCGTAGCCGCCCTTCGACAGCTGCTCCTTCGACGAGCGAAGCTTGGACAGGTTCACGCCCGAGCCCGAGCCGCCGCGGAAGATGACGCCCTCCCGCCGGATCCAGTCGAGGATCGAGTCCATCGAGTCCTCGATCGAGAGGATGAAGCACGCCGAGCACTGCGGCTTCTCCTCGAAGCCGACGTTGAACCAGACAGGCGAGTTGAAGGACGCGAGCTGGTTGACGAGGATCGCCTTCAGCTCGGCCTCGAAGGTGTCGGCCTCCTCCTCGGTCGCGAAATAGCCGTCCTTGCGGCCCCAGGCGGAGATCGTGTCGACGACGCGGCCGATCATCTGCTTGACGCTCCGCTCGCGTTCGGGCGACGTCATGCGGCCGCGGAAGTACTTCTGCGCGACGATGTTGGTGGCGGTCTGGCTCCAGAACTTCGGGAACTCGACGTCCTTCTGGTCGAAGACCGGCTTGTCCTTGCCGGGGATGAAGGCGTCGCGCGTCTCCCAGTCGATCTCGTCGAAGGGGTCGCGGCCGGGGATCGTGAAGTAGCGGCGGACGGCGAGGGTGGCGTCCTCGTGGACGACCGTGTTCGCGATCTCTTCGCCCGTTACCGGGGCCTCAACTGCCTGCTTTGCGCTCGCCATGCCGCTGCCTCCAAGGGTAGCCGTGGATCGATAGGGACCAGGAGTGTGGACCGAGGCCCGGACGGATCTCGCGGGAGGTTTCTGCTAGGCGAGCGGGCCGGCCGGAGGCGGATCAGGGGCCGCGCGGCGGGCCTGGAGGCGGCGGGCGATGAAGCTCACAGCGGCAGCTGCCATCAGGAGGAACGCCAGGCCGCCGAGCACGAGGAGCGGCACGGGGATCGAGTCGGCGGTGCTCGGGCCGAGGGCACGCGCGAGTCGCGTGAAGAAGCCGTCGTGCTTGCCGCCCGTCCCGCTCCCGCCCCCTGGGCCGCCCGCGCCGGGGACCGGCGTCATCGGGCCGACGTTTCCGTCGTGCTTCCGGATCACCGACTGCAGGGCGCGCGTGAGGTCGTCGCGGAGCGTCCCGTAGACGATCTGATCCTCGGGGATGTCCTTCAGTGCCTCGCGGTAGCAGTGGACGGGGTAGGTCCCGTCGATTCGCCCGTCCACGTACCAGTCGTGGATCAGGGCGGCCGAGCATTTGGTCTCGAGCCGTGCCTCCGCCTTGCCGACGTGCGCGAGGCCGGCCAGGGCGGCGATGGCCATCGCGACGATGAGGGGCTTGAGAAATGCGGGCATGCGAGAGCCGGGCGGCGGCGTGGCGAGCACTCTAACGACGATCTTGCCCACCTTGCCGGATGGGAGTGAGGCTCCCATGAGTCGGTTGTAAACGGTTTGTAAGTGCCCTGGCGCTCGCCACTCCGGGACCAACGAGGCGGGAAGCTGGCCGGGTACGGCCTGTGTTAGCTTCGACGCGATGCGACCGCAGGCCGCCCGGGGAGCCACGCTCTCGGTCTCGGCGGGCCTGCTGGCGTTCGCAGCCTTCTTCGTCTCCAGCGGCTCGAGCCAGTCCCGTCTCTTCTGGATCGGCGGGGCCGCCGTCCTCGTGGCCGCGGCCGGCTGGGCCGTCCGGCCGCCGCAGCTGTTGGCGGAGGGCATCGCGTTCTTTGCCGCGCTGGGCGCGTTCGTCCTCTGGCAGGGCGCCTCGGTCGCGTGGTCGATCCAGCCCGCCCGCTCGTGGGACTACGCCAACCGCGGGCTGACGTACTTCGCGTTCGCGGCCGTCGGCGCACTGCTCGTCGGGGTGCCGACGCGGCGGCTCGTGCAATCGGCCGCGCTGCTGGTCGGAGCGCTGTTCGTGTGGGCGCTCGCCGCCAAGGTGGTTCCCGGGATCTACGGTGACTACGGGCGGCTCGCGCGACTGCGCTTCCCGCTCGGCTACTGGAACGAGCTTGCGCTGCTCGGCGCTGCCTCCGTGCCGCTCGGCCTCTGGCTCTCCGGGTGGCGGGACGACCGGCGGGCTCGGCTCGGGGGGACGTTGCTGCTCTACGCGGCGCTCGTCGTCGTCGTCCTGACGTATTCGCGCGTCGGAGTCGTGCTCAGCGTGGCGGCGGCCGTCGCCTGGCTTGCCCTCGACCGGGAACGGCTCTTCGCGATCGGCCCGCT
>DATDDZ010000097.1:0-9657 GCA_036523555.1 Gaiellaceae bacterium | reverse complement strand
CGCTCTCGGGGCCGCCGCATTGTCACTCCGCGGAGGAGGAGATCTTCGTCGTGCTCGACGGCGAGGGAGCCCTGGAGCTCTCCGAGCCCGGCCCGTCATACGAGGTGTCGGAGAGCTATCCCGTGCGACGGGGATCGATCGTCGCGCGCGCGCCCGGAACGGGCGTCGCGCACGCTTTTCGCGCAGGCGATCCCGGCCTGACCTTGATCGCGTGGGGCACGCGCGAGCCGAACGACATCTGCTGGTATCCGCGGTCGCGAAAGCTCTTCTGGCGCGGGGCGGGCGTGATCGGGCGGATCGAGACGCTCGACTACTGGGACGGAGAAGAGCTGGGGTGAATGTTTGCCCGCAGAAGGCCCGAGTAATGGACCTCCCGGTGGCGAACTCCTCCGGGGCTTGCTACACAGTGGCACGCCACCGCGGCGTCACCCAGGTCGTTCCCCCATTCGGATCTCCAGCCTCCTAAGCAGCTTCCCGATATCTCCCCGTATGGGGAGAGCTCGACGTATCGCCGGTTCTCGGAGAGCCCGCATGGGCTTGAACGCGGTCTTCATCTCCGGGGCGCTCGCCGCTGCCGTCCTGACGGGCCTCCACTTCGTGCACTCGGGCTGGCCGCTCGCGCAGGCCGATCCGCTGCTCATGCTGGCCGCCGCGATCCTCTTGCTCTTTGCCTACGCCTTCAAGGCCTGGGGCTGGCAGCGCCTCTTCTCGGAGGACGAGCGACCCGAGGCGCTGACGCTCGCCGCCGCCGGAGGAGCTGCGTCGGTGGGAGGGGTGGCGCTTCCCGGACGCTTCGACGAGGCGATCCGCATTGCGGTCGTCAAGCGCCTCCCGGCGAAGAAGACCGCCGGCCTCGGAGCGATCTGCCTGACCCTGATCATCGTTGGCCTCCTCGACAGCGCGGCGCTGACGCCCATGGCGTCGGTCGCGGCCGCTGCTTCGCATTCGAGCGGCGTGCAGGTCGGCTTCGCCCTCGTTGCCGCCGCCGGCGTCGCGGCCGCCGTTCTCGTCGGCTTCCTGCCTCGCATCTCCCGGCTGCGCTTCGTCGGCCGCTGGAAGGTCGGCCGCTGGCTCCGCGGTCACACCGCCTGCCCGCGCTCCGCGTCGCAGGCACTGTTCCTCATCTCGATCTCGTGGGCCCTGCGCGGCCTGGCCGTGTTCGTGCTCTTCAACGCCCTCGCGATCGGCGCGTCGTTCCCGCTCGCGCTCGCATTCCTGTGCGCGTCGGCGGCTTCCGCCGCACTTCCGATCGCTCCGGCCGGGGCGGCAACCCAGGCCGGCGCCGGCGCGGCGATCCTGATCGTCGGCGGGATCCCGAAGGCCGATGCCCTCGCGTTCGCGGTGGCGGCTCAGGGAATGGTGATCATCGTCGGCGCGATCCTGGTCGCGGCCGCAGGGGCGCTCGCGCTCTTCCGCCGGCTCAGGCCGTCGCGCGCGTCGGTAATCGCCGCGTAGCTCGGCCGCTTCCCGCTCTCTACATCCGGCCGGGCGGTTCTTAGGTAACTGTGCTTCGATGACGCTCGTGCTCCGGCGCCGGATCCTCGCGACGCTCCTCGCGGTCTGCGCTCTGGCTCTTGCCGTCGTCGCCGGGGCCGATGCGGCGATCGTCACGGCGCACGACGGCCAGGGGCGAACGATCACGTTCGACGTCCGCGCCGCAACGGTGGACACAGACTGGTATGCCGCCGTGCTCAGCGCAGCGGCGCACGGCGACGAGATCAGCGACGTGACGATCCGGATCGTCCCCGAGGCGAGCATCGCCGGCCTCTGCGGCGACGAGGCGGCCGCGTGCTACACCGGGCTGCAGGGCCCTCGCACGATCATCGTGCCGGCCGGGAAGAGCGCCTCTCTCGAGAGCACGCTCCTGCACGAGTACGGACACCATCTCGACACGTACTGGCCGGTCGGCGGCGAGCCCGAGCTGAACGGCACCTCGGTCTGGTGGCAGGCGCGCGGGATGGCCGCGCTGCTGGCGAGCGGGCAGATTGCGCTCGACTACTCGCGGGGCTGGAGCCACAGCATCCCCGAGATCTTCGCCGAGGACTACGCCTACATCCATACGGGAACGCGCTATGCGATCCCGTGGCTGGCGCCGCCCGACGCCACGCTCAAGGCGGCCCTCTTCGCCGAGCTCGGGACACCAACCGAGCCGCTGCCCGCCGCCCCTGAAGTGCCGCTCGTGATCACGCGGCAGGGAGTACTGACCCCGTTCGACACTCGCTCCCTGGCCTTCGGGCTCCTCGGCCCCGGGCGTCGGGTCACGTTCACCGCGACGGTCTCGCGCCCGAAGCGGAAGGGAGTACGCGCCCGCGCGCAGATCGTCTGCGACGGGCGGGTGGTCGCAAGCCGCCCGTTCGGGACGGGCAGGGCGAAGCGGACGCTGGACGTCCAGAACCTCGGGCCCGCCACGTGTGACGCGAGGATCGCCAGCAGCGCCGGCGTCACGCTCGGATACACCCTGCGGCTGCGGCTCGCGGTCGAGGGCGCGTAGAGGCTGCTGCCGATCCGCCACTGGCATCCGGCAGGCCCGTGATCATGCGGGATATCGGCAGGAACCCGCTATCCTGGCCCGAAAGAGCGCCTCATGGGGCTCTCTCGCCTACTTCCGCGTCCGAACACACGCGCAAAAGTCACTGAGAAGGGATCACCTTTGGGCAGGGTCATCGCGTTCGCCAACCAAAAGGGCGGCGTGGCGAAGACGACGACCACGCTGAACCTCGGAGTCGCCCTCAAGGAAGAGGGGCATTCCGTCCTCCTGGTCGACCTCGATCCGCAGGGGAACCTGACGATGAGCCAGGGCTGGAACCCGGACGAGATCGAGCGGTCGATGTTCGACGTGCTCGTCCACAAGCTTCCGATCGAGGAGATCATTCGGGTCGCCGAGGCGGACGTGGCGGTGTCGTCGATCGACCTCGCCGGAGCCGAGCTCGCGCTCTCCTCGATGATCGGCCGCGAGCGCGCCCTCGAAAAGGCGCTCGCGACGGTGAAGCCGAACTACGACTTCATCCTCATCGACACGCCGCCGTCGCTCGGCCTGCTGACGATCAACGCGCTCGTCGCCTCGAACGGAGTGATCGTCCCGGTCCAGTGCGAGTATCTGTCTTTGCGCGGGCTCGTCCAGCTCGAGAACACTCTCTCGATGATTCGCGAGAACCTGAACCCCGACGTCGCCATCCAGGGGATCCTGCCGACGATGTACGACCGGCGGCTGCTGCACTCGAAGGAGGCCGTGGAGATCTTGAAGGAGAATTTCGGCGATCTGGTGTTCAACACGAAGATCCGGAAGACGATCCGCTACGCAGAGGCCCCGGTCAAAGGACAGTCGGTGTTGAGCTACGACCCGAGCGGCGACGCCGCCGCGCTCTATCGCGACCTCGCGAAGGAGGTGCTCAATGGCGCGAAAGCGCGCGAGCATGCGTGAGGGCCCGCTCGCGGAGCTCTTCAAGGCAACCGAGGCAGCGCAGCGGCAGCAGGAGCAGGGCGCGGAGACGGCGCCCGCCGAGGAGCCGCACGAGTCGACCGTCGAGCACGTTCCCACCTGGGAGGACGAGCTCGAGGAACCGACGCAGCTCCGGCAGGAGGCAGCTCCTGAGACCAGCGTCCACGAGCCGGAGCCCGAGCCGACGGCGGTTGTCGCGGCGCCCGCGGCGGTGCCGGCTCCCGCGCCGCCCGTGATCCCGGAGCCCCCGGCCACGCGGTACATCGAACCGATGCCGGAGCCGCCCCCGCGGCTGCACCACGTGCGCGCAGGCCAGCTCGGCTCGTACATCGCCAAGATCCAGGTCGTCGGCGTCGGAGGCGCCGGACTGAACGCGGTCAACCGGATGATCGACGCCGGCCTCAGCCAGGTCGAGTTCGTGGCGGTCAACACCGACGTCCAGCAGCTCCAGATCTCCGATGCCGAGACCAAGATCTCCATCGGGCACGAGCTCACCCAGGGCCTCGGCTCGGGATCGGATCCGGAGATCGGCCGGCGCGCGGCGGAGGACACCGAGGATCAGATCAAGCATGCGCTCCGCGGCGCGGACATGGTCTTCGTCACCGCGGGCGAGGGCGGAGGCACGGGCTCGGGCGCTGCGCCGATCGTGGCGCGGATCGCCAAGAGCCTCGGTGCGCTAACGGTCGGGATCGTCACGACGCCGTTCAAGTTCGAGGGCACGAAGCGGAGATCGCAGGCGGATTCCGGCGTCGCCGCGCTGCGCAAGGAGTGCGACACGACGATCGTCATCCCGAACGACCGCCTGCTCGAAGTGCTCGACAAGTCCACGTCGATGCTCGATGCGTTCAAGATCGCCGACGACGTCCTGCGACAGGGAGTCCAGGGCATCTGCGACCTGATCACGCTGCCGGGCCTCATCAACCTCGACTTCGCCGACGTGCGGACGATCATGGAGGGCTCCGGCACCGCGTTGATGGGGATCGGCTTCTCCTCGGGCGCGGAGGGTCGCGCTCGCGAGGCCGCCGAGCGAGCATTGCGATCGCCGCTGATCGACACGGAGGTGCGCGCCGCGCGAGGGATCCTGTTGTCGATCGCGGGCGGCGAGGACCTCTCGCTCCTCGAGGTGAACGAGGCCGCGGAAGTCATCAGGCAAACCGCCACGGACGACACGCAGATCATCTTCGGCGCCACGATCGACGAGCGCCTCGCGGGCCAGGTGTGGGTGACCGTCATCGCGACGGGCCTCGGCGGGACAGGGCGGCACGGACGGAGCACGCCGAGTCTCGTCAGCGCGCTGACCGCGCCCGACGACGAGCTCGAGCCGCCTTCGTTCCTGACGAACTGAGCGGCTCACCCGCGGTCACTCGCTCGTTCGAGTGAACTCGACGGGCACGTCGCCAGTCGGTCGACTCGCCGGGATCTATCCCTCTGGAAAGGCAAAGAAAGGCTGCGGCCTCTCCCAAGGGCCCGCGCCTGGCGGCCGGCGCGGGCCCCGCTTCCTCTCGGCGGCGGATCACCGATCATTGGCCTCACCCATGGCCGCGAATCTCCCTACCGGAACTGTCACGTTCCTCTTCACCGACGTCGAGGCGTCGACGCGCCTGTTGCGCGACCTCGGGGAGGAGCGCTATGCCGTCGCGCTCGCGGAGCACCGGCGCGTGGTTCGTGCGGCATTCGATCGCCACGGTGGAGTCGAGGTCGATACCCAGGGCGATGCGTTCTTCGCCGGCTTTCCCACGGCGGGCGGGGCGCTGGTCGCAGCGCGGGAAATCACCGCTGCCCTCGAGGGCGGCCCGATCCGCGTGCGGGTCGGCGTGCACACCGGCACTCCCCTTCTCGCCGACGGCGGTTACATCGGAGTGGACGTCCATCGTGCGGCGAGGATCGCTGCCGCCGGTCACGGCGGCCAAGTTCTCGTCTCGGCGTCGACCGCGGCCCTCTTCGACGGGAGCGGCCTCCACGACCTCGGTGACCACCGCTTCAAGGACCTCGCCGCTCCCGAGCGCGTCTTCCAGCTAGGCGATGGTGACTTCCCGCCGCTGCGAACGCTCTACCGGACCAACCTGCCCGTTCCGGCGACATCCTTTCTCGGCCGGGACGAGGAGGTGGCGGAGACCGCTCAGGTGCTCCGTAGGCCCGAGGTGCGCTTGCTCACGCTGACGGGCCCTGGCGGGACCGGCAAGACGAGGTTGGCACTCCAGGCGGCCGCTGAGGCGGGGGACGAGTTCCCCGACGGAGTCTGGTGGGTTCCGCTCGCGGCGCTAGCCCAGGCGGAGCTCGTGGCCGTGGCCGTCGCACAGGCGCTCGAGGTGACCGAGGAAGCCGGAAGGTCGCTCGAAGACACCGTGTCCGCACACCTGGCGGGCAAGCGTTCGCTCGTCCTCCTCGACAACGCCGAGCATCTCCTGCCGGGGGCTGCCCTCAGTGTGGCGGGCCTCATTCAGGTCGAAGGTCCCACGGTGCTGGTTACGAGCCGTGAGCGGCTCCGGGTCCAGGCCGAGCACGTCTTTGCGGTGCCGTCGCTCTCAGCGCACGACGGCACGGCGCTCTTTGTCGCACGCGCGCGTCAGGCGGAGACCGGCTTCACGGAGTCGCCGGCGGTCGAGGAGCTCTGCCGCAGGCTCGACGATCTCCCGCTCGCGCTCGAGCTCGCGGCCGCGCGCACGGCGATGTTCTCGGCCGAGCAGTTGCTCGAGCGTCTCGGCCAGCGACTCGACCTTCTCACGGGGAGCCGCGACAGCGACCCTCGCCAGGCGACGCTACGAGCGACGATCCGCTGGTCGTTCGACCTCCTCGAGCCCGCGGAGCAGCGGCTCTTCGCCCGTCTTGCGGTCTTCGACGGCGGCTGTACGTACGAGGCGGCCGAATCGGTCTGCGACGCCGAGGTCGAGACGCTCGAGTCGCTGATCGACAAGAGCCTTGTCCGGCGCCGAGAGGGATCTCGTCGGCCCCGGTACTGGATGCTGGAGACGATCCGTCAGTTCGGGGGGGAGCTGCTCGACTCGTCCGACGACGACGAGTTGAGGCGCCGTCATGCCGAGTTCTTCACAGCGTTCGCAGAGTTGGCCGATCCGCACCTCAGACACGGCCCCGACCAGGAGGGTTGGGGAGACCGGGTCGCCGAGGACTACGGCAACGTGCGCGCGGCGATGCAGTTCGCCCTCGAGCACGCACCGGAGCTCGCGCTTCGGCTCGTCGGCAGCCTCACGTTCTTCGTCTGGCTCCGCGGAGGCTTCGCAGAGGCGCGGGCCTGGGTCGACGCGGCTCTCGCGGCGGCGCCCGATGCGTCCCCGTCGCTGATCGGCCGCGCGCACGAATGCGGTGCCGTCATCGCGGAGCGATTGGCCGATCCCGCGGCCGCGCGAGCCCATGCCGAGGCGGCACACAGTGCGTCTTCGGCTGCGGGGGACGAGCGCGGTCTTGCCAACGCGCTCAGAGAGCTCGGCAAGGCCTATGCGGCGTTGGGCGAAGGCGAGCGGGTGAAGGCCATCTACGAGGAGCTGGCCGAGCTGTCCGACCGGATCGGTGACGAGTGGAACGGGGCGATCGCCCTGAACAATCTCGGCGACCGCGCGCTCTACGACGGCGACTGGGCGCGGGCGGTCGAGCTCTGCGGGAGGAGCAGTGAGATCCGGCAGCGGCTCGGTGACCGCTGGGGCTCGGCCCTCGCGCTAACGAACGTCGCCGTTGCCGAGCTGCAGCTCGGGCGCATTGACGACGCGGCGCGCAGCGTCCGCACGGCGCTCGTGGACAGCCTGGCGGTCAGAGGACTGATGGTCGTCGTCGCCTCTCTGGACACGTGCGCGATGATCGCTTCCCGGCTCGGACGAGCCGCCGAGTCGGCCCTCATTCTCGGTGCCTCGGATCGTCTGCACGAGGAGCTCGGCAGCGGTCGAGAGACCTTCGAGCTCGAGCTCGTCGAAGTCACCACTCTGTGCGTCCGAGAGTCGCTGGGAGAAGAGGCGTTTGCCGACGAATTCGAACGAGGCCGGCTGATGACGATCGAAGAGGCAACCGAGCACGCCCTGTCGGCCGTGCGTTCTTGACGCGCTACCCGATCTTTTTCAGCGGTGCGGCGGCCATCGCGTACATCCCGCGTCGGTCGAGTCGCAGCTCATCCTTCGTCAACGTCGGATCCGTCTCGCCGATCACCTTGACCCTGAGCCGCTTGCCCGTGATGCGATACGAGTAGAGCTCGCGCCACTTCTGGAACTTCGGGTCCGCACTCGTGATCGCGATGCGCCGGCGCGGCAGCAACCGGTAGCGCGCGTGCTCCCCGTCGATCGGCGTCGCGCTCAAGGCCGGATCCCATCCCGTCCGGATGACCGTGGGGACCCCGTGCTCCCTGGTGAACGTGAGATCGAGGCGCCAGGTCGTGGCAGCTCTCAGCCCGTTGTCGCGCAGGAAGAATCGGATCTCGGGCTCCGTGTAGCCGGCCGCCGTCATGGCGGCCCTAACACGGTCGAAGGAGACGAGCCCCGTGTCCCATGTGCCGAGCAGCGGATCGCGGAGCTGTCGGCTGCGTTCCCCGTGCGCGTCCGGCAAGGCCCGCGTCGTGCTTCCCATCAGCCCGAGCAGCACGGCCAGAGTCGTCGCCAGCGCTCCCCTTCGCACCACGGGAGCGTGGCATCGCCCGGCGGCCTCGGTCAAGGTGCCGGGCTAAGGTTGCCCCATGAAAGGGGCGGTCGCCGCCGGACATCCTCTGACGGCCCGGGCAGGCGCACAGGTGCTCGAGGCCGGGGGCAATGCGGTCGACGCCGCCGTGGCCGCGGCTTTCGTGTCCTGGGTGGCGGAGAGCCCGCTCACCGGTCCCGGCTCCGGCGGATTCGTCCTCGTCCACCGCGCCCACGATCGCTCGACCCGCGTGCTCGACTTCTTCGTCGCGGTCCCCGGGCTCGGCCGGGAGGGCGAAGGGCACACGCCGATGGAGCGAATCGAGGTCGACTTCAGCGGCGGCTCGACCCAGACCTTCGACATCGGCGCCGCGTCGTGCGCGGTGCCGGGTGCTGCGCTCGGGCTCGAGCAGACGCATCGCTCGTACGGCTCCATGCCGTGGCTGGACCTGCTCGCGCCTGCGATCGAGCTCGCGCGGCGCGGCGTCGAGCTGAACGACGGCCAGGCGTACCTCCATCGCATACTCGACCTGATCCTGCGCCACACTCCGGAGTCACGGGCGGTGTACGAGGTCGAGGGTGCCCATCTCGTTGCGGGGGACACGCTCGTGCAATCCGATCTCGCCGCGACGCTCGAGCTCCTCGCGGAGAGAGGCGCCGGTGAGCTCTACACGGGCGACCTCGGCGCATCGATTGCCGACCACGTTCTTGCCTCTGGAGGGCTGATCACGCGTCGCGACCTCGCCGACTACCGCGTCATCCGCCGCCGCCCCGTGCGCGCGGAGTTCTGCGGCGAGGTGTTTCTCTCGAATCCGCCGCCGTCGCGCGGGGGTGAGCTGATCGCGCACGGCCTGCCCCTGCTCGAGGAGGAGGGTGTCGGCGAGCCCGGCACGGCGGAGGCGATCGCCGCGCTCGCGCGGGTGATGCGCGAGCAGGCGATGAGACTCCGGCGCCCTGCCGCCGTCGTCTCTCGAGGAACGACTCACATCTCCGTGATCGACGGAAACGGCGACGCGGTGGGCCTCACGGCCTCGACCGGCTCCGGGTCGGGCGTCGTGGTGCCGGGCACCGGGATCCATCTCAACAACATGATCGGCGAGTTCGAGCTTGCCCGCGCCCTGCGGGCGGGCACGCGTCTGTCATCGATGATGAGCCCGACCGTGGTCTTGCGAGAGGGGCGCCCGCATCTCGTCGTCGGCAGCGCCGGCTCACTACGCCTGCGCGGCGCCGTCATGCAGATCGTCGTCAACGTCGTGGCGCACGGAATGCCGGTGAAGGATGCGATCGAAAGCCCGCGCGTCCACCTCGAGGGAGACGTCCTCCATTGCGAGGGAGGACATGATCCGGCGGAGCTCGACCGGCTCGAGGAACAGGGCTGGAACGTCACACGCTGGCGCAGCCGCAATCTCTACTTCGGCGGGGCGGCCGCGGTCACCTCCGACGACGGTGAACTGGCGGCCGCGGGCGATCCTCGCCGCGGCGGCGCCGGCGTGGTCGTCGGATGATCGTCCGTCCGGCCCGTCCCACCGATGCAGAGGGGCTCACGGAGCTCGGCAGCGCGGTCGGCTCCGAGCCCGAGGGCTGGCTCGTTACGACCAACGGGTG
>DATDDZ010000096.1:0-3891 GCA_036523555.1 Gaiellaceae bacterium | reverse complement strand
GTGGCTGCAGCCGCTCACGGGCAGCGGGCACTCGCGGGTGGCCCGATCCGCGTGCGAATGGGGTTACACACGGGCGAACCGCGCGTCACCGAAGAGGGGTACGTGGGCCTCGACGTCCACAAGGGAGCGCGCATTGCGGCCGTCGGTTACGGAGGACAGGTCCTTCTGTCGCAGGCGACCCGGTCGCTCGTGGACGCGGGCGTACGCGACCTCGGCCCGCACCGCCTGAAGGACTTGAGCGCTCCCGAGCGCATCTTCCAGCTCGAGATCGACGGTCTGCCGACGGAGTTTCCGCCCCTGAGGGCGCTCGAAGCCGGCTTGCGTAACCTGCCGGCCCCACGCACCTCGTTCGTAGGGCGAGTGCACGAGCTGGCTTCGATCGACCGGATGCTCGACGAGTCCGACTGCCGCCTGCTCACTCTGGTCGGGCCGGGCGGCATCGGCAAGACGAGACTTGCGCTCGAGGCGGCTGCTCGCCGGATCGATCGCTACCAGCACGGCGTCCACTTCGTTCCGCTCGTCGGCGTTCCGGCACCCGACCTGCTCGCGCCTGCGGTCGCCGAGAGCCTGCAGTTCCAGGTCGACAGTGCGCACAGCGCGCTGCCTGCTCGCGACCAGCTTGTCGACTACTTGCGCGAACGCACGACGTTGCTAGTTCTCGACAACTTCGAGCACCTGCTCGACGCGCGGGATCTGCTCACCGAAGTCATCGAGCAGGCGCCACAGGTCGAGATGCTGACCACCTCGCGAGAGCGCCTCCAGGTCCAGAGCGAGTGGGTGCTCGACCTCGAGGGCCTGGAGGTCGCCAACGGGAACGGCCATGCTCGGGAGAGCGCGGCCGTACGCCTTTTCGTCGATCGCGCGCGCCAGGTCGACAGCCGATACACGCTCTCCGACGAGGAGAGCCCGCATGTCGAGCGCGTGTGCCGCCTCGTGAACGGGATGCCCCTCGGAATCGAGCTCGCGGCGGCCTGGGCTTCGACGCTGCCGTGCAGCGAGATCGCAGACGAGATCGAGCGGAATCTCGGTTTCCTGGAGACGACGATGCAGGACGTCCCGCAACGGCACCGCAGCCTTCGCGCAGCATTCGACCAGTCGTGGCGACTCCTCTCGGATGACGAGCGACGAGTGTTCTCGCGGCTCGCGGTCTTTCGCGGGAGCTTCGCGAGGGATGCCGGCGCGGCGGTCGCCGGAGCGGGTCTGTCCGACCTCCACGGGCTCGTGAGCAAGTCGCTCGTGCGCCGAGCCGGGCTCGGCCGATTCGAGGGGCACGAGCTTCTTCGCCAATATGCGGCCGAGCGGCTGGCCGCTGAGCAGGGGGAGCTCACGGAAGCACGAGAGCGCCATGCGCGCTTCTACTTCGGGATGATCGCTGCGCGGGCTGAGGCGCTGCTCGGCGAGCACATGATGGAAGCCCGCGACGAACTTCGCGTGGAGGTCGACAACCTGCGAGCCGCCGCGGAGTGGGCGGTCACAGAGTGGAGCGAGGACGACGCGAGATCGGTCCTCTCCGCCCTCCAGCTGTTCTTCTGGGCGCACAGCTGGCACGAGGGATCGGAGACCTTCGCGCAGCTGGCCGACCTGCTCGAGCCCCTGGCCGGCGGAGATGTCCGAGCAGCGAGCGACGTGTTGCTCAGCGTGCTCGCCTACCAGACCTATCTCGGAAGCGCGCTCGGTTACGACGAGAAGCTGGATGCGATCGCGCGTGCGTGTCTGCCGGTGCTGCGTAGGCGAGGGCTGACGAGAGAGCTCGGTGTCTGCCTGCTCGCGCTCGGCACGAACGACTGCTACCGGGACGTCTACGCGGAGTCAGCCGCCAATCTCGAAGAGGCCGTCGACGTAGCTCGATCGGTCGACGATCAACTCATCGTCGCGGCTTCACTTTCCTGGCTCGGGTTCGTGCGTCTTCTCCTCGACGACCTCGGAGGGGCGCGTGAGGCGTTCGAGGAATGCCACGCGGTTTCGGCGCAACTCGGAGGCCCCTTGATGCTTGGCTTTGCACTCAGCAAGCTCGGGCTGCTCGCGGATGCGGAGGGCGACTACGTGAAGGCGATCGACCTTCACCTCGAGGCCCGTGAAGTCTTCGCCGGATTAGGTGATCAGGGCGGTGCCGGCTACACGTTGAGCCGCGCCAGCATGAGCGCATACTGCCTCCATGACTACGAGCAGGCGATGCAGCACGCGCTTGCAGGTTTGGAGGGCTTCGAGCGGGCAAACCACCGCTGGGGGATGACCGCTGCGCTCTGCCGACTTGGGTTCGCTGCAGCGGCGCTAGGGCGATTCGACGAGGCCCGCGAGCACCTTCGCCGCGCGCTCGAGCTCGCCCGCGAAGTGCAGGCGATATCGCTTCTCCTGCACGCGCTCAGCGGCGTCGGCGTTCTTCTTGCCCGGGAAGGGGAAGATCGGGATGCGGCCGAGGTGCTGATCTTCTCACTGGGACACGAGGCAATGCCTGCGACGTACAGGGAGGTGGCTGAGCCGACTCTCGACGATCTCCAGATGAGGCTCGATCCCGAGGAACTGACGTCGGCGCGTGAGGCGGCCGCTCGCCTGAATCTGGACGAGCTCGTGTCGGAGACTCTTGGAGAGCGAGTGCGTTAGCCGCGTAGGATCGCGGCAGGAGGTACCCATGTCGATCGATCAGAATCGCGTACGCGACTTCGGACGTACCTATGCCGAGGCGTGGTGTAGCCATGATCCCGCCAGAGTCGCCGGCCACTACACACCGGGCGGCACGATCGCGATCAATGGCGGCGAGCCCACGGCGATCGCCGAGGTCGTGTGTTCGTTCATGACCGCGTTCCCGGACATTCAGGTGTTCACGGATGACATCGTCTTCACGGAGAATGCTGTCGAGTACCACTGGACCTTCACGGGCACGAACACGGGGCCTGGCGGTACCGGGAAGTGGGTTCGGATCAAAGGCTTCGAGGAGTGGACGTTCGGCGTCGACGGCCTCGTCGCCGAGTCGCAGGGCCACTACGATCAGGCCGAGTACGACCGTCAGCTCGAGCACGGCGCGCCCGAGAAGCAGTAGGCGGCGGGCGCCCCGCAGCGGGTACGCGACACGCTCGGGAAGCTGGGCTCCGAGGTCGACGTGTGGATTGCTTCAGCGGTAGACGGTCAGGACGACGTTGCCGACCTTCTGGTGCGTGTCCACGTAGCGGTGGGCCTCGACCACGTCTTCGAGCGGATACGACCGGTCGATGACGGGCCGGTACTCGCCGGCCTCGATCAGCCCTTTCAGGAAGAGGACGTCTTCCTTCCGCATGCGAGGAGGCAGCTCGAACACCACCTTCCTGTCGCCGACCCGTTTGTGCAGGAGCCAGAGCACGGCGTTCCACAACCCGTCCGTCGGCAGGTAGACGCCGCCCGGCTTCAGCGAGCTCCTGCAGCGCCGGAACGAGTGCCTGCCGACCGCGTCGAAGATGACGTCGTAGGTCTTGCCGCTCTTCGTGAAATCCTCCTGCAGGTAGTCGATCACCTCGTCGGCGCCGAGCGAGCGGACGAGCTCGACGTTCGGCGTGTTGCACACCGCCGTGACGTGGGCCCCGAAGTGCTTCGCCAGCTGGACTCCCGCCGTGCCCATCGAGCCTGACGCGCCGTAGACGAGGACCCGCCTGCCCGCGAGTGGGCCTGCGGGCCGCAAGGAGTTCAACGTCAGGAGCGCACCGTCGCAGATCGCACCGGCCTCCTCGAAGCTCATCCCGTCCGGCATCCGCGCGAGCGGGAACCTCTCCGGGATAGACATGTACTCCGCGTGCGCGCCCGTGCTGAGCGCGAGGTAGGGGAGGGCTCCGAACACCCGGTCGCCGACCTGAAACTCGGTTACGGCCCCGCCGACAGCCTCGACCTCACCTGCGAGCTCATGCCCGAGGATCCTCCGCTTGG
>DATDDZ010000095.1:0-5041 GCA_036523555.1 Gaiellaceae bacterium | reverse complement strand
TCCGGCTCCCCGCCGAAGATGAGTGTGCCGGCTCCCCCTCATACCCGGCACCCCCTGAAACCCGTCTGCGGCCACCGGAGGCGGGTTTCGTCTTTTCTAGGACACGGTGACGTCGAGCTTCATGCCCGCGGCCTCGTGGCCGGGCACCGAGCAGTACAGCTCGTACTTCCCCGGCTTCAGCGTCACCGTCAACGTCGCCGACCCCCCGGCCTGGATCAGCTTCGTCTTCTCGCTCATCCCCTTGATCGCCAGGTCGTGGGGGATCTTCCCGCCGTTCTTCACGTCGAAGGTGACCGCGCCGGCCTTCAGAGCCGTCGAGCCGGCCGCGATCTTGAACTCCGTCTCCGTCACCTGAACCGTCGCCGCGGACGTGCTCGGCGCTGTCGTCGTGGCCGGCGTCGTCGTGGTCGCACTGGAGGTGACGGTTATGTTCGCCTTCATTCCAGCCGCCTCGTGGCCGGGCACCGAGCAATAGAGCTCGTACTTCCCCGGCTTCAGCGTCACGGTCAACGTCGCCGAGCCCCCGGCCTGGATCAGCTTCGTCGCGTCGCTCATCCCCTTGATCGCCAGGTCATGCGGGATCTTCCCGTCGTTCTTCACATCGAACGTGATCTTCCCCGCCTTCAGGCTCGTCGACCCGAGGGCGATCTTGAACTCCGTCTCGCTCACCTTCGCCGTCGTCGCCGCAGCACCCGGCGCGGCGGGCGGAGTCCCCGGCTGTGTACTCGTCGTCGCCGTCGTCGCCGTCGTCGCCGTCGCTGCGGGCGTCGTCTCGGCTGCCCGTTCGCCCCCGCCCTCAGCGCCGAACTTCTCCACCGCCGCCAGCATCCCGAAGAAGAAAACGAACGCGACGACGACGAACGCCCGGAGGCCGCCGCCCGGGTAGTCCCGGCGGACGCGGGGGAAGAGGAACGACGAGGAGAGCGCGAAGGCGATGAAGACGCCCGCGGTGACCGCGAGCCCGACCTCATGCCCGGTTGAGAGGGCGAGCGGCACGCGCGGATACTACGCCGAGGCGAGCAGGCGGCGCTCCTCCCTCCGGCGGTAGGCCCGGAACGCCCAGACCGCAGCGAGCGTCAGCACGATCACGGGGCTGAGGACGATCAGGAGGAAGAGGAGAACGGCCCCGGCTCCGGCGAGGAAGGAGCCTGCATCCCGCGCCGCGCGCTCGACGCGGCCCATGTGATCACTCTTCGGAACGCCGGCCGCCTTCTGGGTCGTCAGCGTCAGGGAGACGCGCGAGAGACTCGCCTGGCGAAGCGTCGCCTTGTTCGCTCCAGTAAGCCGCAAGAGATCGGTTCGGGCCTGCTGAAGCTGCAGCTGCAAGCGGAGCCGGACGTCGGCGGGCAATGCTCCGCGCAGCTGCTCCGTGGCGCGCGCGATGAAGACTCTGAGCTGCAGGATCCGGGCACGTTGCTGCCGCAGGACGCCCTCCAGATCCCGGATCGAGAGCTGCCGGTCGATCACCGTGCCGAGGCCGGAGAGCTGCACTAGCACTCCCTCGACACGCGATACGGGAACGCGGAGGACGAGGTTCGCGCTGCCCGGTTGCCCCGCGGCGGTCGACTGCCGGACCGACGCGACGTAGCCGCCCGCCGCTCGAACCACCTGCATCGCCTCGTTCGTGCGCGAGGTGAGGGCGCGATCCTCGACGCGCAGGGTCATCGTCGCCTGGTAGTCCTGGGCGCGAGCAGTGCTCGGGCCAGGAACGGCGGAGTCGAACGCACCTGCTGCGGGCGCACGCGCCGTGCTGCCGCCCTCGCCGCTTCGCGTGGTTGCCACCGCCTCTTGCTTCGATGTCCCGGAGCTCACCAGCCCGTGGACGAGAGCTGCGCCGATGAGACCGACGACACAGATAGGCGCGAGCACGAGGAGCGACTGCCGCCACCGGACGACGGCGAGGCGGTCCGCGAGCGCGGGCCGTTCCAGGCCCGGCTCACCGAGAGAGCGGACGCGCTCCCGGACGTACGCCGGCGCATCCACATGGACTGCGCGCAACCGGGCAACGAGCTCGGGGAAGTCGCGCTCGAAGTCGACCGTGTCAGTGGCGGGCATCGCTCATCATCTCCTCGAGTCGTTTCAGGGCTCTGCTGAGCCGGGTCGAGCACGCCGTGGCACTGATGCCCAGCACGCGCGCCGCCGTCGGACCGTCGAGCTCGAGCAGGACGCGGAGCGCCACGACCTCACGCTCCGCCGCCGACAGGCGCGCGAGCGCGGCTTCGATTTCCCCGCCGCCTAGCCCATCGTCTTCCCGCACAGCACTGTCGCGTGCGTACCGCTCTTCGCGCTTGCGGCGGCGATCCTCGGCGCGAAAGTGGTCGAGCGCGGTCGTCCGCGCGATCTGACACAGCCATGCGCGCGCAGTGCCCCGGCGCGGGTCGAAGCGCCGCCAGTGGCGCCAGGCCTTCTCGAACGTCTCCCCGGTGAGATCCTCGGCGACGCTGCGGTTGCCGGTGAGGAAGAGGAGATAGCGGTGGACGGCGTCCAGCTCCGACTCGGCCACCGCCGAGAAGCTCGGCCGGTCGACACGCAGGCCGGGCCACGAGGTCGTCACCGCGCTCACGACCTTCATACGGCGCCGGCCGGCCCTGCTGTCACATCGGACTGTCTAGCAGGGCCGGGCTGCGGCCGCGCCAACCGCAGCCACCCTGCAACTGAACGAATGCCGGGCGCTCGTCAGCGCGCCCAGCGCTCAAATCACTCCTCGACCCAGCTCGCCTCGACGCGAATGGAGCCCTGCTTGGGCGTGGTCGCCTTACCCGAACCGGTCTTGCCCGAGCTCGCGAGGGCGGTCGAGGGCCCCGCGGCGATGGCCGCCGCCACCGCAACAACCGCGATGATCGTCGATCCTCGCTTCACTGATGTCTTGTTCGCCATCTCCCCTTCCTCTCGCGCGAGAGCGTCGCGCGTACGCCGCAGTTACATCTGTGGGCTGACTCTGCGGCGGGCAAAGTGCCCCTGCGTCCCCCTTCAGGGTGAGCAGGCACCTCGGTTCACTCGGTCGAGGGATCTCGATCGGGTGACTCGGACGGCTCCGGCTACCAGGCGAGCTCGCGCCCCAGCAATTCCGCGAGCTGCCGGTTCGGCTCGGCGTACTCGGCGTCGAGGCGGCGGCGGGTCTCGGGGGCCATTCCCTCGTATTCGCGCGAGAAGATGCGGGGGAAGGAACTCAGCTCGTGCGGTCGAGCCCCGAGAAAGGCAAGCACCCGCGCATAGGTCTCGGCCGGCTGCTCTGAGAGCTCGTCGCTGAGGACGACAAGGATCTGCTCGCGCGGTAACGCGGCGTACCAGCGCTCGAGCTGCTCTGCGTACCGCCCGCGCGAGACGTACGTGTAGTTCCACCAGGCATGGCTGAAGTAGGACGGATCGCTCACCATTCGCTCCACCTCACCACGCATGCGCTCGTCCTCCGCGTCGAGGGCATCCTCGAACGAGAGCGGCTCTCTCCCCAGCGCAACCTCGTGCTGGTAGTGCGAGAACGCGCGGTCGACGGGATTGCGTAGGACTGCGACGAGCCGCGCGTCCGGCATGAGCGCGGCCACCCGCTCGGGCGCGAGCGGATGGAAGAGATAGCTCGGGCTGGCCTCGCCCACCAGCGGCCACCAACCGTCACGCCGCCGCGCGGGCCACTGGCGGGGGCGCGACGGCAGATGCGCGCGGTACCAGAGCGGGCCGCGCGCGTAGTGCCGGTCGAAGAAGCTCACCTCCTTGAACGACGGCCCGGTGATCCCCGGGTGCCAGCGGAGGTAGGCGTACAGCGCGGTCGTTCCCGCCTTCTGCGCACCGATGATCAGGAAGTCCGGCAGCGGCCGGAGAGAAACTGTCGCGCGCCCATACCCGCGCACGCCACCGCGAAGGACCTTCCTGATCGGCGCCGGCAGCCGCGGGACGAGCTCCGCCGGCAGGCGGCGGAGCGCCGTCACCCGCGGGCGGCCAACGGGACGAAGTCGCGGACCTCTGCCCCCACGTATGTCTGCCGCGGCCGCGAGATCTTCTGCTCCGGATCGTTGAGCATCTCCTCCCACTGCGCGATCCACCCGGGCAGCCGGCCGAGCGCGAACAGCACGGTGAAGTAGTCCGTCGGATAACCCATCGCCTGGTAGATGAGCCCGGAGTAGAAGTCGACGTTCGGGTACAGCTTGCGCGAGACGAAGTAGTCGTCCTCGAGCGCAATCCGCTCGAGCTCGAGCGCGATCTCGAGGTTCGGGTTGAGGCCCGTCTGCTCGAACACCTGATCGGCGACCTGCTTGATCAGCTTCGCGCGTGGGTCGTAGCTCTTGTACACCCGGTGACCGAAGCCCATCAGCCGCCCCTTCCCCGCCTTCACGCTCTCGATGAAGGCCGGGATGTTCTTGACGTCGCCGATCTCGTCGAGCATCCGCAAGACAGCCTCGTTGGCGCCGCCGTGGAGCGGGCCGTAGAGCGCCGCGATGCCGGCCGAGACGGCCGAGAACGGATCGACGTGCGACGACCCGACACCGCGGACGGCGCTCGTGGAGCAGTTCTGCTCGTGGTCGGCATGCAGGATGAGCAGGATCTCGAGCGCCCGCTCGAGCACGCGATTCGGCTCGTACCGCCCGCCGATCTCGAACGTCATGTTGACGAAGTTCCCGACGTAGTCGAGGTCGTTCCGCGGATACACGTAGGGAAGGCCATGCGCGTGGCGGAAGACGAACGCCGCGATCGTCGGCAGCTTCGCGATGAGGCGGACCCGCTGCAGGTAGCGGGTCTCGGGGTCGGCGATCGCCTTCGCGTCCGGATAGAACGTCGAGAGCGCTCCGACGGCGCCGAGCAACATCCCCATCGGGTGCGCGTCGTAGCGGAAGCCCTCGAGGAACTTCGTCACGTTCGTGTGGACGTAGGTGTGGAGGCGAATGTCGTCCTGCCACTTCGACAGCTCGTCGGGTGTCGGCAGCTCGCCCTCGAACAGGAGGTATGCCGTCTCGAGAAAGCTTCCGTGCTCGGCGACCTGCTCGATCGGATACCCGCGATAGCGAAGGATCCCCGCGTCGCCGTCGATGTAGGTGATCGCGCTCCGGCA
>DATDDZ010000094.1:0-4695 GCA_036523555.1 Gaiellaceae bacterium | reverse complement strand
CTCTGTGTGCGGTAGAGGACAGCCTCCTGGAAGCCGACGAAGTCCGGCCGGGCCGCGGCGATCTCGCCGGCGATCGCCCGCGCGCGTCGTGGGAAGTCGTTCGCCTGCACCTGGGCCCAGCCGGCCTCGACGGCGGCGAATGCCTCCTGTGTCGATTTCGCCTGGACGATCGCGTCGAGATTCGCGCCGAGATAGAGGTTCCGTGTCATCACCGTCAGCGTCAACGGCGAGCGGCGTGCCTCTCCGGCCTGCACCGTCGCGACACAGAGCCCGATCGCGAGCGCGGCTGCGGCGACGGCGGCGCGTCCCACGCAGAGGAGCGTAGGCGCGACGCGCCGGGACCGCAACCTGGCAGGGTTAGGGCGAGCAGAGATGTGAAACTTTGCAGGAGGAGGACGCGATGGCCGAGACAAAGCAGAAGACATTCGTCGAGAAGCTGGCCGACGCCGGCGAGGAGGCGATCCAGCGGATCGGGAATGCACCGGGCGGGGACAGGGTCGCGGGCGTGCTCACGTCGGTGCGTGACCGCCTCGACGACCTGCAGCGGCGTGTCCGCGGGCTCGAGAAGCTCGAGCAGCGCGTGAGCGCCCTCGAGGCCCGTGTCGCCAAGCTCGACGGCAAGGGCAAGGCGGCCGCGCGGAAGCCGGCGGCGAAGAGCTCGGCGGCGGACTCGACCTCTAGCTCGGCCTAGGGGCCCGGACGCGAAGCGCCCGGCGGACCAGCTCGAACGTCGCCGGGGACGTTCCCGGCTGCTCGCCGTCGAGTTGGATCGGGAGCGCTGCGGGCGCGGCGACGGTCACGTGGGCGCCGCGCAGCAGCTCCGCCTTCGGGTGAGGGAGATGGCTTCCCCGGAACGTCTTCGGGAGGGTGAACAGCAGGTCCCGCTTCGTCAGATCGCCGATCAGGAGCACGTCGAACGCGCCGTCGTCCGGGCTTGCGTCCGGGCAGATCTTCATTCCGCCTCCGAAGAACGAGCCGTTCGCGACGACGACGTCGTGCATGCGGCCGCGGCGTGACTCACCGTCGACGGTGACCTCGACCTCCGTGTTGCGCCAGCGAGCGAAGACCGCGAAGGTCGCCCAGACATAGGACGCCTTGCCGCCGAAGGCCTTTGTCGTGTCGTTCGCGCGCTGGGCGATCGCACCGCTCATGCCGACGCTGGCGATGTTGGCGAACCAGGACTCCGTCTGGCCACCGGACCACTCGCGGTAAGAGACCCGTCCGAGATCGAGCTCTCTCGTCCTCCCCCGGAGCGCGACCTCGACGGCATCGTCGACGGCGCGTGGGAGGCCGAGCGAGCGAGCGAAATCCCAGCCCGTCCCGCGTGCGATGACGGCGATCTCGACGTCGGTCCGCCCGGCGATCCCCTGCACGGTCTCGTTCACGGACCCGTCGCCTCCGACGACGACCAGCAGCCTCGCTCCGCCGTCGGCCGCGCGGCGGGAGAGCTCGCTGAGCTCGCCGGGCGCGGACGAGAGGAAGGCGTCGCCGGTCAGGCCCGCGGCCGCCGCTCGTCGCGCGATCTCGGGCCAGCGCCTTCCGGTCGACCCATTTGCCGACACCGGATTGACGAGGAAGACCGTCTCGGTCAGTCGGCCGTGACCGTTGCGAGGGCGACGCGCGTCATCCGATCGACAGCGGCGCGAAGCTCCTCGTCGGTGATGCGCTTGAACTCCCCCTCGACGACGATGTCGCTGACGGTCAACAGGCAGCCCGCCTGGACGCCGCGCAGAGCGGCGACCGTGAACAGCGCCGACGCCTCCATCTCGACGGCGAGGACGCCGCGCTTCGACCAGCGCTCGTACTGACCCCCGTCGGGGTTGTAGAAGACGTCACTCGACACGATCGGTCCCACGTGCATCGGCTGGCCCATCTGCTTCGCCGAGTGGACGGCACCGTGGATCAGGTCCCAGCTCGCGGTCGGGCAGTGCGGCTCGCCGCCGACGAGATGGTCCGCCGTCCGGTCGTCGGCGACTGCCGACAGCGCGACGATCAGGTCGCCCAGCTCGTGCTGCGCCTGCAGCCCGCCGCAGGTGCCGACGCGGACGAGCCGCTTGACCCCGAGCTGGATCAGCTCCTCGAAGACGATCGTCGCGCCGGGGCAGCCCATCCCGGTGCCCTGGACGGAAACCGGCTTGCCGCCGAACGTGCCCGAGTAGCCCAGCAACCCTCGCTCGGAATTACGTTGCTGGACGTCTTCGAAGTAGGTCTCGGCGATGTACTTCGCCCGTAGCGGGTCACCGGGAAGGAGGCAGGCTTCGGCGTATTCGCCGGGCTCGGCTCGAATGTGGATCGGCATGGCCCGGGAGCCTACCCCGTGCGAGGATTCCGGCCGTGCGGGGTGCGATCGAGCCGGGGCTCGACCAGATCCTGGAGTTCTGCTTCCAGGATCCCGTGGAGCGGGTCTTCCTCGAGGACGTCGCGCGCCGAAGGCTGGGCCGCTTCACCGCGTTCGCCGAGGACGGCCGCCTCACGGCGCTCTGCCACGTGGGGGCCAACATCGTCCCTTCCGGACGTGAGTGCGACCGGTTCGCCGAGGTCGCCGCGCGGGGTCGAGCGCGCATGATCATCGGGGACGAAGACGCGGTCGGCGAGCTGTGGTCGGTCCTCGGGGGGCACATGCCGCGACCGCGGGACGATCGGCCCGGTCAGCCGGTCTATGCGATCTCGACGCCTCCCCCTCCGGGCGAGTCGGAGCTTCGGCCGGCGACGAAGGACGACTTCGACCTGCTCCTGCCGGCGTGCGCGGCCGCGCATCTCGAGGAGATCGGCGTCGACCCGATGGCCCACGACGCGGAGGGCTTCCGCTGGCGAACCCATTCGCAGATCGAGGAGGGCCGGTCCTGGCTCTGGTCGGAGGATGGGACGATTCTCTTCAAGGCCGAGGCGTCCGCGTGGACTCCCCAGGCGGTCCAGCTCCAGCAGGTGTGGGTCGACCCGGAAGCTCGGGGCCGTGGGTACGCGCAGCGCGGGATGCGCGACCTCTGCCGCCTACTGCTCGAACGTGTGCCGACCGTCTGTCTGTTCGTCCGTCCAGAGAACGCGCCCGCGATCCGCGTCTACGACGCGATCGGCATGGAGCGCCACGGCACGTACAGGAGCCTGATCTTCTGATCCGACTCGTGAAGCTCGCGGCCCTCGCCTGGGTCGCACGTTGGGCGGCCCAGGAGGTGGCGGCCTTCGCGGCGCGCCGATGGGCTCGTCCCGGGCCGTCCCCGAGAGAGTCGCAGAGCCCGCCCGGCTGGATGTCCTGATCTACCCTGAGCGGAGGATGAACGCGGCGGTCCGGACACGTGTCGAGGCGTTCGTCCGCCGACACGACCTGATCCCTCCCGGCGGGGAGGTGACCTGTCTCGTCTCGGGCGGCGCCGACTCGACCTGCCTCTGGCACGTTCTCGGCGAGCTCGGGTACCACGTGTCCGCGCTGCACGTCGACCACGGCCTGCGCGGGGACGAGTCGGACGCGGACGCGCGCTTCTGCGCCGCGCGGTTCGGGGCCGAGGTCGTCGACGGTCGCGGTGGGGAGACCGAGGACGAGCTGCGCCGCATCCGCTACTCGTTCGCTGCCGATCGGCTTCGCGCCACCGGTCACACTGCGTCGGACCAGGTCGAGACCGTCCTCTACAACCTCGCCTCGAGAGGGATCGCGCGCGGCATCAAGCCGCGTCGCGAGGACGGCGTCGTCCGGCCTCTGCTCACCATGCGGCGTGAGGAGACCGAGGCCTATTGCCGCGCCGTAGGGCTCGAATTCCGTGTCGATTCCTCGAATCCGGACACGAAGCGCGGACTGATCAGGAACAGGATCCTCCCGCTTCTCCGCGAGCTCCATCCCGGGGTCGAGCGCAACCTGCTTCGACTCGCCGAGGAAGAGCCCTCGACTCTCGACAGGCTGCTCGCCTCGTCCCGGGGATCGGGCCGGCTCGATCTCGGCGGCGGCGTGACCGTCGCGCGCGAGTACGAGCACGTCTGGCTCGAGCGCACCCCGGTTGAGCTCTCTGGCGAGGTCAGCTGGGGCGAGTGGAGGATCTCCTCCTCTCTGCCAGGCCTTAGGGTACGGGCCTGGCGTGCCGGTGACCGGCTCGCCGGGAGATCCAAGAAGATCCAGGACGTGTTCGTGGACGCAAAGATCCCCCGCTCGGCCCGTGAGACGTGGCCGCTCGTCGTGCGCGGCGACGAGGTCGTCGCGGTGCCGGGAATCGTCGACGTCGAAGGGGTGCGCGCAGAGCGCTTGCGCTCGCAGCCCTCGGCCGAGGAGTGCGGGCGTGCAGACTGAGCTGGAGCTCGGGGTTTCCGAGGTTCTGATCGACAGGGACAGGTTGCGCTCGCGTGTCGTCGAGCTGGGGGAGGAGGTCTCCGCCGATTACGCCGGACGCGATCTGCTCCTGATCGGAGTTCTGAAGGGCGCCGTCTTCTTCATGGCCGACCTGATGCGGACTCTGACGATCCCGTGCGAGATCGACTTCATGGCGATCTCGAGCTACGGGGCTCAGACCGACTCGTCCGGCGTCGTCCGCATCCTCAAGGACCTCGACATCAACATCGAGGGCCGGGACGTCCTCGTGGTCGAGGACATCATCGACTCCGGCCTCACGCTCTCCTACCTGATGCGGAACCTCGAGGCTCGCGAGCCCGCGAGCCTTGAGGTTTGTGCGCTTCTGACCAAGCCCGACCGGCGCGAGATCGACGTCCCCGTTC
>DATDDZ010000093.1:0-9951 GCA_036523555.1 Gaiellaceae bacterium | reverse complement strand
CGAGCTTCAGATCGAGGTGCGGGACGACGGCTTGGGCGCTTCGACGACCGACGGTCTCGGCCACGGGCTCGTCGGCGTCCGGGAGCGTGTCAAGATCTACGGCGGAGAGATGAGCGCTGGGACAGCAGCCGGCGGCGGCTTCGTCCTCAGCACACGCCTCCCGCTGAGAGGCGGCGGGCCGTGACGATACGCGTGCTCGTCGCCGACGACCAGTCGATGGTACGCGCCGGCTTTCGCATGCTGCTCTCTCGCGAGCCGGACATCGAGGTCGTGGCCGAGGCGAGCAACGGGCTCGAGGCGATCGAGAAGACCTCCCGCTTTCGACCCACCGTCGTGTTGATGGACATTCGTATGCCGGAGCTCGACGGCCTCGAGGCGACCCGCCGGATCCTCGCGGCAGACGACGCGCCTCGAATCCTCATTCTGACCACGTTCGACCTCGACGAGTACGTCTACGAGGCTCTCCGGGCCGGGGCCAGCGGCTTCGTGCTCAAGGACGACCCTCCCGAGCAGCTTCTCGCCGCAATCCGGATCGTCGCCGGAGGAGAAGCGCTTCTCTCGCCGGCGATCACGAAGCGCGTGATCGAGCGGTTCACGCGCATTCCGCGTCCTGCGCCCCCGAGACAGCTCGGCGAGCTGACGGAGCGCGAGCTGGAGGTCTTTCGCCTGATCGCCCGCGGCCTCTCCAACGCGGAAATCGGCAAAGAGCTCTACATCAGCGACACGACGGTCAAGACCCACATCACGCACATTCTCCAGAAGCTCGACCTCCGCGACCGCGTCCAGGCAATCGTGCTCGCCTACGAGACGGGGCTCTTCGACGCCGACGCGCGATCGCCAGCGAGCGGCGACGAGCGTCTCAGCTAGCGGCGCGGTCGGCGATCGTGTCCGCGATTGTCTCCGAAATCGGCCGCGAACGGAAGCCGAGGTCGCGCTCGGCCTTGGCCGCGTCGTAGAACCACCAGTGAGCAGCGGCTCGGACCTCGTCCGCTGCGACGGGCCGCGGGACGGCCGTCGCGACTGCCCTCGCGACAAAGGCGGGCACGCGGACGGTCCGGCGGGACACGCCGGCGACTTCGCCGACGAGCGCGAAGAACGCGTCCCAGCACAGGTTGCCGGGCTCGGCCGCGAGGATCGTTCGTTCCCCAGTGCGGCCGCGCTCGGCGAGCGCGACGAGGCCCCCGGCGACGTCACGAGCGTCGACGAAGGAGAGGCCGCCGGCGGCCGTGAAGCGCAGCTTGCCGGCGAGGTAGGCGAAGAGCGGCCACGTCGAGACGCGGTGGGTGTCGCCCGGGCCGAGCAGGAAGCCGGGGCTCGCGATCACCACGTCGAGGCCTGCGGCCGCGGACTCGAGCGCGACGAGCTCGCCCTCGAGCTTCGTTCGCGCATAGGGAAGGCCGGCCGCGGCCGCCGGAAACACGTGGTCCTCCCGGGCGCGCGACGTCGCCGAGGCGACCGGGCCGACAGCGGCGACACTGGAGACGTGGACGACGCGCGCGCCACGCTCGACCGCGGCAAGCAACCTCCGAGTCCCCTCGACGTTGACCGCCCGAAGCAAAGGGAGGTCGCGGCGCCGATGCGAGACGACCCCGGCGAGATGGAATACGAGCCCACAGCCCGTGCTACCGGCGCGAAGAGCACCTTCGTCGGCGATGTCGCCCCGTTGCACCTCAACCCCTCGTCGGCGCAGCCACTCGGGGTCGCTTCCGTTCCGGACGAGCGCGCGTACCCGCTCTCCACGCTCGACCAGCAGGTCGACGAGATGACGCCCGAGAAAGCCGGTCGCGCCGGTGACGAAGACGTCCACGCGCGCGTCAGTCGAGCGTCACGTCATCGGAACCTGGCGCAGCAGGTGAGGCTCGATCCGATCGAGGATCCCACCCAGCGTCTTCCCGGTCGCCGTGATGCCGTGACTTCGCAGGCCGACGACTGCCGAGGACGGATCCGGCGCGGCGGCGACGAGCTCGGCCACGCTCGTCGCAAGCTCGGCGGTCCCACAGGGGAAGTTGACGTCCGTCGCCGGGATGCCCTCGACCCATGCGTGCACGTGCAGGATCGCGCCGACGGCCGGGTTCTGGCCGTAGATCATCCAGTGCTCGATCGCGTCGACCGAGACACGCCGCGGCTCGACGTCGGGCGGCACGCTCAACAGCATCCGGCCGTTGTCCTCGTCGTAGCCGGAGACGAGGAGGATGTCCCGTCCCGGCACGACGAGATTCGCCTTGTCGACTCCGCTGGCGCTCATCCAGAAGCGGCGCTCGTCCTTGCGCGCCGACAGGTTCCCGTACGAGAGCCCGCCGATCGCGTAGAGGCGCGCGACGTGACGAAGGTCGCGCGGGTCGAGCAGCTCCTCGACCGGAAACGGCGCGGGCAGCAGGCCCAGCCGGCCCAGCCGGCGGCCGACCTCCGCGATCTCCTGCGTGAACGCGTCCCCGCCCCAGAGCTCCGGCTCCAGGTCGGTGAGGAACTCGTTGTCGATCACGAGCCTCGCCGTTGCGAGCGGCTCGAGCCGGTGGAAAACCGCGGACGCGAGCTCGCCGTCGCCCTCGGGCACCAGGTAGTGGCCGCGCTCCATCGTCGTGAACAGGACGCCGGTGCCGGGGACGTAGCAGAGGCTGATGTTCGCGAGGGCACGCACGAGCATCGGGTAGGTCTCTCGCAGCCCGTCCTCGGGGACGTCGCGCCTTGCCCAGAGGGCGGCGACGAACGTTCCGCGTGACTTGCGGCGGAACGGCCGGGGGTGCTCCGGATCGACGAGGTTGAGGACGATGCCCGCCCTGCTCGCGTCCGCGGCCGGCGTGAAGCCGGCGGCTTCGAGCGTGTGCGCCAGCTGCCCGACGAGGTTCGCGAGCGACGCGTCGGCGTCACCGACGATCGAGTAGTCGCGCACTCCGTGCTCGACTTTGCCGCGCTGCCCAAAGCGCGCCACGACGTCACTACTCGTAGCCACGAGCCACGACTCTTACCCGCGGCGCTGCCTCCTCGCCTGAGCAGTTTTGATCAGCGCGCCAGACCCACCTGCGGCAGAGTGGACGGCCGATGAGCAAGCCCGAGCCGATCATCGTCCCTCTCCCTCTGCCCGGCGCGCGGGCGGTCGGTGGCCCGGTCGCGATGGCGCTGCTGGGCCTGCTCGTCGGCGTTGCGCTCACAGGCTGGCTGGGCGCAGCAGGCGCGCTTCTCGCCGCCGCGCCGGATCTCGCCGCTGAGCGGGCCGGCGCCACCGCCCCTGTCTTGGCCGCACATCTGCTCGCGCTCGGGCTGCTGCCGGCGGCCGTCGCAGGCGCCTCCTTCCACCTGTTGCCCGTGATGCTGCGCACCGAGTTACGAGGCGGCCGCCGGATGTGGCTGATCCCGCCGCTCCTGGCAGGCGGCCTGGCGCTCGCGCCGGGCATCGCTTTCGACGTGCCGGGCCTGGTCTGGCCCGCCGCCGCGGCCGTCACGCTCGGCTTCGCTCTCGTCGTCGCCGAGATCGCCCGCCTGGTCGTGCTCGCGCCAAGCGACCGCATGCTTGTGGCAAGCAGGACAGGTGTCGCGCTGTCACTCTTTCACGCCGCCGCCGCGCTCGCCCTCGGCGCGCTCGTCTTCGACCACGGCGACGTGCCGCTCGGCGGTGTCTCACACGACCGGTGGGTGCTCGTCCACCTCCACGTCGCCGTCCTTGGCTGGCTGACTCTGCTGATCATTGCGGTCGGACGCACCCTGGTGCCGATGCTCGCGCAGGCGCCGGCCGCGAAGGTGCGAGCGCTTCCGCGAGAAGAGCTGGGCCTTGCGCTCGGTCTCTGGGCGCTCGCGATCGGTGTCGCCGTTGACGCCCGCTGGCTCGAGACGGCGGGCGGCGCCGTCGTGACGATCACGCTCGCATCGTTCTTGGTCGCGCTGCTGCGGTCGGTGCGTCGGCGCCGCAGGGCTCTGGAGGCACCGCTCGTGCACATGCTCGGCGGCCTGGTCTTCCTGGGCCAGGCCGCGATACTCGGGCTTGGGGCCGCCGCGGGCGCGTTTGCCCCGAGGCGCGCGCTCATCGCCTACGTCCTCTTCCTGCTCTTCGGCTGGGCGGGCGGAGCCGTGCTGGGCCACATCGGCAAGCTTCTCTCCCTGTCGCTTTGGGTCTGGTGGCCGCCGGGGCCGCGGCCCAAGCAAGCGGCGCTGTACCCGCGCGCCGTGTGGCTCGCCCAGGCGGCCGCCTTCGTCAGCGGGGTCGAGGCACTCGGGCTCGGCATTCTCTTCGAGGAGACGGTGGTCGCACGGGCCGGCGCGGCCTTGCTGTGCTCCTCGGCCGTACTTGCGGCAACAGCGGCGGCGCACACTTGGCGCCGCCGGCCTCGTTGATCCTCAGACGCCCGGCATCTCCCCGCGCACCGGGCTCGTTCCGGGCGGCGCCGTAAACAGCGAGTTTCATCTGATGGAGTTCCGACTCGTTGTCGAAGCGCCGCCCGAAGGCCAGTTCTAGCTCGGGCCGGCGCAACGCGCATGAGCAATTTTGCGCGTCCGTACGTTCCCGCAAGTGCCCGTCGGAAACCACCGATGCCGAGGAGCGAACAGCGCTCCGATACTTGCCTCGATGGAGCTCCGGCTCGCGACTGCGGCCCCGGTCTTTGCATTCGACGAAGCGTTGACTGTCGTCGCCTGGAACGAGAGCATGGAGGCCCTCACCGGAATCGGCGCCGCCGAGGCGGTCGGCCGCCCCTGCTGGGAGGTGGTCGGTGGTCAGGACGGTGCCGGCGGGATGGTCTGCCACCAGCACTGCTCCCGGGCGCGCCTCGCGCGGGAAGGCTGGCCCCTCGCGGCGCAGGAGATGCACATCCGCTGCGCGGAAGGACGCAGGCGAGTGGCCCTCGACACCATCGCCGCGCTCGACGACGAGCGCGCCCTCTTCCTGCACGTGATCCGCGACGCGCCGCAGTCGCCCCCAGCGGAGGAGTCGTCGGCGGACCTGGGCCCTCTCCCCCATCTGACGCCGCGCCAGCTCGACGTCCTCCGGCTCCTCGCCGAGGGCATTCCCGCCCGCACGATCGCTAACAGGCTCGGTCTCAGCGAACCGACCGTCCGTAACCACATCCGAGCGACGCTCCTCGAGCTCGGGGCCCACTCCCAGCTGGAAGCCGTCTTCCGCGCCCGCTGCCGCGGCCTCCTATGACCAACTACGCCGTCGTCTGGAGCGATGACAGCGGGCCACCGCACACCGGACGGCTCGTCGTCGATGATTCCGCGCTCGAACTCCACGGCGGCGGCAACGAAGGCGGGCTCGTCGTGCAGGCCGGCGCCATCTCCAGGGCGTACATCGCCCGCGACCCGCGCGAACGTTTACGCGGGTGCCCGACTCTCGTGCTCGAGCGGCGAGACGGCCCTCCTCTCAGGATCGGTGCCTTCGGCCTCGGCGTTGTCGGTGAGGTGCTCGAGCTCGTCGCCGCGTTCGCCCAGACCCTCCCCGACCAGAGGGCGATCGTCGTCGTGCCGCTCCGTCGAGGCGGTGCCGACCGGGCCAGGGAGCTGGTCACCGCGGGACCGCCGTTCGACCCAGCCGACGTCGGTCTCAGAGGGCACGACGTCTTCATCACCGACCGCGAGGCGATCTTCGTGCTCGAGGGAACGCAGATCGAGGCGACAGTCGGGCGGCTTCTCGGCGACGTCAGCGTCTGGCGGCGCGCAGCCGCCTGGCGCTCCTGCCTGGGCGGGCGGCCGCGGCTCGCGGACCACGTCTACAGCTGGACGGACGGCTCGAGCTCGACCGCGTAGTCGTCAGCGCATGCGCAGCCGGCGCTCCACCAGCTTCTTCGCCTCGTCGGCCCACAACACGACGCTCGCCAGACCGACGCAAATCAGCCACTCGTCGAGCCCGAGCGATGCAGTGTCGAAGGCGTGGTTCAGGAATCCCAGCTGCACGACCGCGACCTGAAGAAGAGCAGAAAGGGCGATCGCGGCCCAGAGCAGGCGGTTCGTGAAGATGCGGTGAAAGGCGCTTGCCCGATCGGAGCGCGCGTTGAAGCAGTTGAAGAGCTGCGCGAGGACGAGCGTCGTGAACGCCATCGTGCGCGCTTCGACGACATTCCCCGAGCCGCCGACGATTCCGCCCGGTAACCGAAGCTCGAGTGCGAGAAGCGTCACCGCTGCCATCACGCTGCCGATCCAGAGGATGCCGATCCACATCTCGGTGTCGATGACACGATCGGTCAGCCGACGTGGCGGCCGCTGCATGACGTCGTCGGGAGGCGGATCCATGCCGAGCGCGAGCGCCGGGGCACCGTCCGTGAGCAGGTTGATCCACAGGATCTGCGTCGCGAGCAGCGGCACGGCGATCGCCTCGCCCGTGTCCTCGAGCCCCAGTGGCCCGGCGAGCGCGACGCCGAAGAACATCGTCAACACCTCACCGATGTTCGAGGAGAGCAGGAAGCGGAGGAACTTCCGGATGTTCGCGAAGATCCCTCTCCCTTCGCGGATCGCTCCGACGATGGTGGCGAAGTTGTCGTCGGCGAGAATCATGTCCCCCGCTTCCTTGGCGACCTCGGTCCCGGCGACGCCCATCGCGACGCCGATGTCCGCCGCCTTCAATGCGGGCGCGTCGTTGACACCGTCACCCGTCATCGCGACGATCCGCCCCTCGTCGTGGAGGGCTTCGACGATCCGCAGCTTGTGCTCCGGCGCGACGCGGGCGTAGACGGAGACCTCGCGCACCGCGGCCGCCCGAGCGTGCTCGTCGAGAGACTCGAATTCGTCGCCGGTGAGCACCGCGGCGCCGGGCGGCGCGATGCCCAGGTCCGCGGCAATTCGCGCTGCGGTGTGCGGGTGATCGCCGGTGATCATCAGGATGTCCAGGCCGGCAGAATGCGCCTCGGAGATGGCCGTGCGTGCCTCGGGGCGCGGAGGATCGATGATCCCCACGAGGCCGAGATAGACGAGCTCGCGCTCGATCGACTCGTCCTCCGGCGGCCGCTCGTCCGCAGGGAGAGGCCGGTAGGCGACGGCCAGGGTGCGGAGCGCGAGGTCCGCGAGGCGATCGACCGTCGCCAGGATCTCATCTCGGCGGGCGTCGGTCAGCGGCCGCAGATTGCCGGCGACCCGCTCGTCGGTGCAGCGCGTGAGCAACACGTCGGGCGCACCCTTGGTCACGACGGCGAGACCGAACTCTCCGGCGGCGTCCGACTGGAAGGTGCTCATCAGCTTCCGCTCGGACGTGAACGGCACCTCACCCACGCGCTCGAACCGTTCCTCGCGAGCTTCGTGCAGCCCCGCGACCTTCGCCTCGGCGACGAGGAAGGCCGCCTCCGTGGGATCTCCCTGGATCGTCCATTCACCGCCTTCCTCCCGAAGGACGGCGTCGTTCGCGAGGCTCCCGGCTGCGAGCACGGCACGGACCTCGTCGAGGAGGGCCGACTCGCCGAGTGGACGCCCGTTCACGTGCAGCGCTCCCTCAGGCCGGTAGCCGACGCCGGTCACGTCGACCTCGCCCGAGCCGGTGACGACCCTCTCGATCGTCATCTCGTTCTTCGTCAGCGTGCCGGTCTTGTCCGAGCAGATCACCGACGCCGACCCGAGCGTCTCGACCGACGACAGCTTCTTGACGATTGCCCGCTGGCGGGCCATCCGCTGCACGCCGAGTGCGAGCACGACCGACAGCACGGCCGGCAGCCCCTCCGGCACAGCCGCGACGGCGAGCGCGACGCCCACGAGCAGCACCGAGACGATGTCCGTGGCGGTGCCGATGTCGGCGGTGAGCAGGATCGCGGTAACCACCACGATCGAGATCACGATCACCGCCACGCCGAGCAAGCGCCCGATCCGCTCGACCTCGCGCTGCAGCGGCGTGCGCTGCTCCTCCACGCGGTTGAGCAAGCGTGCGACGTTGCCCGTCTCCGTCGCCATCCCGGTCGCCGTCACCACGACGCGGCCGCGACCCCGCGCGACCGCAGTCCCTTCGAAGACCATGTTCACGCGGTCGCCGAGCGAGACCTTCTCGTGAATGGACGCGACGTCTTTCAAGACCGCCTCGCTCTCGCCGGTCAAGGACGCCTCGGCCACGGTCAACGACGCCGCCTCGAAGAGCCGGCCGTCGGCCGCGACCGCGTCGCCCTCGGCGAGAACGAGGACATCTCCGGGCACCACGTCCGCGGCCGCGATCCTCTCCGTTCGCCCGTCGCGCACAACCCCGGCGGTCGCCGCGGCGATCCGCTGCAGCGCTGCCACCGCCTGCTCCGCCCGCGCCTCTTGCATGTAGCCGAGTACGCCGTTCGCGAGAACGATTGCAGTGATGACGATTGCGTCGTAAGGAGCCGCCTCGTCCCTCGCGATCAGCCACGCCACCAGCGCGACGGCGGCCGCAGCGAGAAGCAGGTAGATGAGCGGGTCTGCGAACTGGCCGAGGAACTTGCGCCACTTCGGTATCTGCCGCGCCGCCTCGAGGCGATTCGGGCCGAAGCGGGCCAGTCGCAGGCCCGCCTCGGCAGAGCTGAGCCCGTTGCGCAGGTCGGTACCGAGCGCCGCCGCGACCTCCGACGCCTCCCGGCGCCATGCCTCCACCGGGCCGGCGCCGGTCGCCCTCCCTGTTGACTCGATGTCTGGCGTGGTGCTCATGGTCGCGGCAGCCGAGCGTTACACAGCGGACCGTCGTCGGCGAGGCAGCGCCGTATCCTGACCGCCGTGGAAAGGCCGAACCTCGTTGCCCGCCTCGCGTCCGAGCCCAGGCATGCGGCGATCCTGCTCGACGTCGACGGGACGCTCGCGCCGATCGTCGCGCGCCCGGAGCTGGCGCGAGTCCCCGTGGAGACCCGGGCCGAGCTCGTGCGATTGGCAAGGGCCTATGCGCTCGTCGCGTGCGTGAGCGGACGCACCTCCGAGGAGGCGCGCAAGGTCGTGGGCGTCGACGGCCTCACGTACGTCGGCGAGCACGGCCTCGAGCTGGATCCCGAGGCCGAGGCTTGGCGACATCGGATCGAGGAGTTCGTCGGGTCGGTCGACCTGCCCGTCGAGCGCAAGCGCCTCTCGGCGTCGTTCCACTTTCGCGAATCGGGCGAGCCGGCAACCGCGCGCGCGAATCTCGAGCAGGTCGCGGCGCATGCGACCGCGGCCGGGCTCCGCCCGCGCTGGGGCCGCATGGTGCTCGAGATCCGGCCGCCCGTCGACGCCGACAAGGGCACCGCCGTCAAACGTCTGCTCGAGCGCTACGCCCTGCGGCGCGCCCTGTACGCCGGTGACGACGCGACCGACATCGACGCGTTCCGCGGGCTCGACGGGCTCGAGCTCGCCGTGCGCGTCGCGGTAGCCTCGGCCGAGGGGCCGAGCGAGCTCGCCCTGGAGGCCGATCTGGTGCTCACCTCCACCGGGGCGTTGCTGGAGCTTCTTCGTCGCCTCTAGGCCTCGGCGGCGTATTCTCGGCGCGCCGAGCCGGGCGTGCTACGACGACCGAAGGGAGCGCGATGGCCACGCCGACCGAAGAGCGGAACATGGAACTGATGCAGACACTCGACGATGCCTGGAACGCGCAGGACGTCGACGTCTTCCGGCGGCGGCACAAGCCGGACGTGATCGTCCGCTGGCCGGGGAAGACGGAGCCGACCCGCGGTATCGACGATCACACCGCCGAGTCGATCGAGTTCTGGAAGACCTTTCCCGACCAGCACCTCGTCAACAGGCCGTACAGGGTGTTCCTCGCCTCGGGCGACTGGACGTGCTCGATCGCACACTTCACCGGGACGATGACCGGGGCGATGATGGGCGCCGACGGCACCGAGATCCCGCCGACGGGCAGGTCGTTCGAGGTCGACTTCTACACGATCGCGCAGTGGGACAACGAGCAGATCGTCGAGGAGAACCTGATGTACGACCTCGTCACCTTCATGCAGCAGATCGGCCTCGGCGGCTAGCGGCTCAACGGCCCCCTCACGTCGACCGTCAGTGCTCGCGTGCGAGGCGCCAGGCGGCCCGGGGGTCGAGTCGAGCGCCGCTGTGAAGGAGGCCGTG
>DATDDZ010000092.1:0-4626 GCA_036523555.1 Gaiellaceae bacterium | reverse complement strand
CATTCCGCGTCTGGCTCTACGGCTTGCGCCGAAACACGCGCGCGAGGTTCACGGCGTAGCCCCAGCCGAAGGCCCTCGGCGTGAACAGGCGGGGATCATTCGGGTTCCACCAGCGCTCCTTGATGCGCGCCCTGAAGCCGTGTCGGCGCCAGTCGTAAGGGATCCCGAGAAACGTGCCGGTGCGGGGCTTCTTCTTGGAGCCTGACATGGAGTCGCTCCTCTTTGGACTACCGCTCGAAGCGTACCCCTGAGCACAAGAGGCAGAGAAGCCGGCTGTGGCCTCGGGCCCTGCCGCGATTCGGTTGAGTACGGTTGCTTTCGTTGCGGAAGATGCGGCACAGGATTGATGTCCTTCGCCCGTCGGCTCAGAGGACGCGAAGCCCGGTCGGCACTCGGGTTGGCCTGACAGCCGCGATGCTGGTGGGTCTCCTCTTTACGGCACCCACCGCAGCGGGGACGAGGCGACCACCCAGCCTCGCGATCGTGAAAGCGACCGTCGACAGAGCAGCGATGACCGTGGACCTTCGCCTGCGGATCTGCTTCAGCTCAGGACAACGTTCGTTGATCGCGGTGAGCGAGCGCCGAATCCTCCGCGGCGTCGAGAAAGCATCAAACGACTGGATCGTGCCGCGCGGAGTAAAGCCCACGCGCATCTATCCGTTCTCGTGTCGTACGGGTTGGTGGGTGAACTGGCTGCTGAAGCCGCGTCTGAGCGGGCCGGGAACGTACGAGGTGACTATCCGGGTAAGAGACGCCTACGGTAGGTGGACGCCGCAGGCTGCCTTCAGCGTCACATCGGCATAGCGAAGCGCGTGGTCCATACGCAATCCCATCGCCCGCACACGACGCGCACGCTCCTGATCCTCGGGGTCGCGGCGCTCGCGTTCGCGCTTGCGCAGACCACCCTTCTCCCGGCGCTCCCCGATCTCATGCGCGCCCTCCACACCGACGCGAGCGGCGTCACCTGGACGCTGACCGGCTATCTGGTCGCCGCGGCGGTCTTCACGCCGCTCGTCGGACGGCTCGGCGACATGTACGGCAAGCGCCGCCTGCTCGTGATCGCACTTCTCGCATTCGCCGCCGGCTCGATCGTCGCAGCGCTGACGGCCGATCTGTGGATCGTCGTTGCGGGCCGCATCATCCAGGGCGTCGGCGGCGGCATTTTCCCGCTCTGCTTCGCGATCATCCGCGACGAGTTCCCGCGTGACCGCGTGGCGCGCGGCGTCGGCCTCATGTCCGCGATCGCGGGCATCGGCGGAGGCATCGGCCTTGTCCTCGGCGGCATCCTGGTCGACCACCTCACCTATCACTGGATCTTCTGGCTCGGCGCTGTGATGGGCCTCGGCGCCGCCGCCGCGACGGAGCTGCTCGTGCCGGAATCCCCGATCCGCACCCCCGCGCGGCTCGACCTGCGGGGCGCGGTCGTGCTGGCTGTCGGGCTCGTGCTGCCGCTGATCGCGATCTCCCAGGCGCACAGCGTCGGCTGGGGCAGCACTCGTACCGTTCTGCTGATCGCGGCCGGCCTCGTCGTGCTCGCCTCCTGGATCGCTCTCGAGCGGCGGACGCCGCAGCCGCTCGCAGACATCGCGGCGCTGGCGAAGCCGCCGGTGCTGCTGACGAACCTCGCGACGCTCCTCGTCGGTTTCGGCATGTTCGGCTCCTTCATCCTGATCCCGACGCTTGCCCAGGCCCCGACCTCCACCGGTTACGGCTTCGGCGTCGACGCAACTCGTGCCGGGCTGCTGCTTCTGCCGGGGTCGTTCGCGATGCTGGCGTTCGGGCCTCTCTCAGGGATCATCGGCGGCAGGATCGGGAACAAGGTGCCGCTCTCCGCCGGGGGCTTCCTCACTGCCGTCGGCCTCGCTCTGCTCGCCGTGGCGCACGGCAGCCAGGGTGAGGTCCTCGCGTTCAGCCTCGTCATGTCGGCCGGCATCGGCCTCGCGTTCGCCGCGATGCCCAACCTGATCATCGAGGCGGTCCCGCCGGCCCAGACGGGCGAGGCCACCGGCTTCAACGCGCTGGTCCGGTCCGTTGGTGCGTCGCTCGGCTCCCAGGTCTCCGCGACCGTCCTCGCTACCAGCGCCGTCGCTGGCATCTCCACCGACGCCGGCTTCACACACGCCTTCGCTATCTCCGCCGTCGTCGCGGGGTGCGCCGGCGCTGCCGCGATCGTGATTCCCCGCGTGCCACTCCATGCTCACGCGCCCTTGCTGGACGAGATCGGGTCGGCGGCGCCTCTCGCCGACCCGGCATACGCACGAGAGGAGTTCTGAGCGTGCGACGGTCGTCGAACCTGGTGCTCGTCGTCGGTGGAGTCATCTATGCGCTCTTTGCCGCGTCGTGCTTTCGCCTCGCCGTGATCCATGGCTACGAGCGGGGGATCTCGGTGGGCGAGGGGATGTTCACGCTCCTCGGAGCGGCCGCGCTGTTCGTCGCCCTGACGCGGCCTCGATGGCGCGCCGCAATTGTCGTCCTTGGCACCGTGCCTCTCGTCGGGTGGTTCGCGGCGACGCCCTGGAACTCCGGCCCTCCCTTTCTCATCGCTTCGCTCGTGGCGCCCGCGATTGCGGCCGCGGCCCTCTTAGCGGCGCGACGCCGAGCGGCGTAGGACGCGCTCGTCGCCGACGCGGCGCGTGACGCCGTCGGCGTCGAAGCGCTCGAGCAGGAGCTGCGTCGTCTTGCGCGACGCGCCGAGCAGGTCGCGGAAACGCGCCAGCGTGATGCGGCCGACGCTCTCGAGCTCGTCCACCAGAACGGCTTGCGCACGCGCGTACGCCTCGGGCGAAACGGCGTAGCCGTCGCCGACTCGGACGAGCCGGGCCTGCTCCTCCAGGAACCGCGCAAGGCCCGCATCCTCGAGCTTGACCGGGACGAGGCCGAGCCTCGACTCCAGTGCTCGCGCTTCCGCCTCGCGGCCGTCGAGCGAACCGGAGGCGCCCGGCCGATAGAGCCGCGAGCCGCGTCGCTCGAGACCGAGATACGGGAGTACGGCGCCGGCCCACGGCTCGGTTGGCGTGGGGATGCCGGGATCGAGCGGGTCCGCCGCGTCGAGCTGTTGCTCCAGGCTCTCGCGCATGTCGGCGAGCCACGCGTCCGAGAAGATCCAGTCTCCGTGCTCGTCGCGGATCGGTGCGTGCACGATCCTCTTTCCGCGCGCGCTCTGCTCGAAGAGCGCGAGGTCCGCGTGTCTCGGCGGAGCAGGGTCGACGACGCGTCCGCCGCCCACCGTCGTCCCGGCGCGCAGGACGACCCGATCTCCGCGGGCGGCCACGACCGGCTGCTCGAGGCGGAGCTGCGCGAAGCGTCCGGCGCGTGCGACCCGCGCGAGAGAGGTCGACGTGCCGTGATGGACGAGCACCCGTGGGGGAATGGGCGCCAGCTCCTCGATCTCCACGTCGAGGCGGTAGCTCAGCGCGTAGGCGCCGGCCTCGACGAGCACGTCGCCGCGCTGCAACTCGCGACGCTCGACTCCCGGCAGCGACAAAGCGACGCGCTGGCCGGCCTCCGCGGTGTCGACCGCGCGGTCGTGTACCTGGACGCTGCGGACACGGACATCGCGGCCGAGTGGCTCGGCACGCAGCGTCGTGCCGGCGGCGACCCTCCCGGACCAGAGCGTTCCTGTGACGATCGTGCCGATCCCGCGCAGGGTGAAGACCCGGTCGACGTGAAGACGCGTGGGCGCCTCCTCACGCACGTTCTCGGAGGCCGCGCGAGCGAGCGCGCTGCGCAGCTCGTCGAGCCCGGCGCCCGTCTTCGAGCTGACCGCGACGACCTCCGCCTGGGGCACGAGCTCCCGGGCTTCCTCGAGCGCGAGCTCGAGCATCTCGGCGTCCACCGCATCCGCCTTCGTCACGGCGACGACGCCGCGCTCGACCCCCAGCAGCCGCAAGATCGAGAGGTGCTCGTGGGTCTGGGGCCGAGCGCCTTCGCCCGCGTCGACGACCAGCAGGAAGAGGTCGATGCCGGTCGCGCCCGCGACCATCATGCGCACGAATCGCTCGTGACCCGGCACGTCGACGACGGAGAGCGTTCGTCCGTCGGGGAGCTCGAGCGGCGCGTAGCCGAGGTCGATCGAGATGCCGCGTGCGTGCTCCTCGGGAAGCCGGTCGGTGTTCTTGCCGGTCAGCGCGCGCACGAGCCACGTCTTGCCGTGGTCGATGTGCCCCGCGGTGCCGACCGTCAGCGGCATCGCGCCTGGATGAGACCGTCCTCGATCCGGTCGACGGCGAAGCCGGCACCCTCGAGGAGTGCCTGCCACTCCGGCTCGGTCCTCTCGCGGCCCGACTCGAGGACGAGCATCAGGAGGTCGAGCCACTTGGCGCCGCTGGGGTCGTTGCCTGGCTCGATCACGGAGTCGATCACGACCAGGCGGGCCTCCGGAGATGCCGCGGCCCGAACCGCGTTGAGAATCGCGGTTGCGCGCCCGTCGTCCCAGTCATGGAGGATCCCCGACAGCACGTAGGCGTCGCCTCGCGGGACGCCCTCGAAGAAATTCCCGGCAACGAACGTGATTCTGTCGTCCAGGCCAGCCTCGTCGCGCTCGGTCTCCGGAAGGTCGAGCACGACACCGCTCAGACCCGGTGCCCGCTCGATCAGCGCGGTGAGCAGCGCGCCGTTGCCGCCTCC
>DATDDZ010000091.1:0-3452 GCA_036523555.1 Gaiellaceae bacterium | reverse complement strand
CCCAGCTCGGGATCCCGAGCCAGAGCTGCCTCCACGCCGGCCGCCGAAAGGGCCGCGGTGACGAGCTCGGCGCCGGGATCCGCGCCGACGCGCCCGACGACGACAGCCTCCGCCCCGAGCGAGGCGGCCGAGAGCGCCGCGTTCACGGCCGAGCCCCCGGGCCGCAGGCTGACATCCGCATGCACGCGCCGGCCCGGGCGCGGTGCCCGTCCGCAGATCACGTCGACGAAGACGTCCCCGACCGCGACGAAACGCACCGATCAGGTGCCCGCTGAGGAGAGGATCTCTCGCACGCGAGGAGCCGCCAGGAAGCGGGTCGACCGTTCGGGCGCCAGCTGGGCGGCGAACGTGTCGATCAGGCGGCGCGCCTCCGTGTAAGCCGCAGCGGCGGCGGCATCGTCACCGAGCTCGTATGCGACGCGGCCGAGGGCCGCATGCGCCCGCCAGCGCCCCGGCGCTCCGACCAGGGCGTCCGCGATCGCAGCCCCTTCGCTCAGAGCCTCCAACGCCTCGTCGCGTTGCCCGAGGCGGGCAAGTCCTTCGCCCAGGGACGTCAGCGAGCGGCCCTCGTACTTGCGGCGCCTCGTGCGTCGGGCGATCTCGATCGCTCTACCCGCCCACTCGACCGCCGACTCTGCGGGCTCGGCCTGGACGGCGATCTCGGCGCGGGCCGCGGCGAGCCGGCCGGCGACGAGCCACGTGGTCCAGGCAGTCGCTTTCTCGGCACCCTCCCAGAGCGCGGGCCACGCGGCCTGCGCTCCGCCGACATCTCCGGTCAGGAGCTGGGTGAAGAGCAGGTCGGAGCGCGCGAACTGGGTCGGCATTCCGAAGGTCAGGTCGGCGGTGAGCTCGAGCGCTTGCTCGCTGCGGCTGCGGGCCTCGTCGAGCTCGTACAGCTCGCGGTAGGCGAGCGCGGAGTAATTGAGCACGGCGGCCGGGTTGTGGCCGAGCTCTTTGGCGAGCTCGAGCATCTCGTCCCAGATGGCGATCGCCTCCTCGTGACGGCCGAGCCCGGCCAGGGCGAGCGCCTCGAACCCTCCGCCTCGGAGGAGGCTCTCCGCGCTGAACACGTCTTTCGCCATTGCGCGCGTCCTCCGCGACAGCTCGACCGACTGGTCGTACTCCCCGGCCCAGTACTTCACGTCGGCGTGAAGGTGCAGGTGCTGGGTGAGGTCGAAGCTTCGCGTCCCCGGAACCCACACCTCGAGCGCCTTGTCGCCGAGCTCGAGGGCACGGTCGAGGTCGCCGTCCGCGCCGCGCATGGCGAGAGCCTGGCTCTCCGTGGCGAGGGCGGCGGCGGCGGCCGACTGGTCGCCGAGCTCCCTGGCGAGTGGAAGCGCCTCCTGGGCGATCGCGAGGGTCTCTTCGTCTCGCTCCGTCCAGAGCGTCGCATGACCCCTGGAGATGAGCGCGTCGAGCCTCTCCGGCCCGGCAAGCTCGGGAAGGAGCTCGGCGAGCTCCTCCGCGGCGCGCTCGTACTGCTGGATCTCGACGAGCGCGAGACCGCGCTCGAGCCGGATGCGGCGCTTCAGCTCCTCGTCCTCGGCAAGCTCGAGGGCCTTGGAATAGAGGTCGACGACCGCGCTCTGTGCCCAGCTGCGCCTTGCAGCCTGCGCGGCTGCCAGCAGGTACGGAATCGCGCGTCCCGGCTCGCCGCCCTCGCTCCAGTGGTAGGCGAGGATCGAGCGAAACGTCTCGGCCGAGTCTTCGACGGCTTCCTCGATCGCCCGTGCGACCTTGGCGTGAAGCTCCCGGCGCGCGGCCCGCGGAACCGTCGCGTACGCGACCTCGCGGATCAGCATGTGCTTGAAGGTGAACTGAGCGTCGCCCGAGATCTGGCCGGCGTGGTCATGCCGAACGAGGCCGCGCACCTCGAGCATGCTCAGCGCCTCGTCGAGGTCCGGAATATTGCTGACGGCGTCGAGGATGCCGCGCCAGAACGTTCGGCCGACGACCGCGGCCGACAGAAGGGCCGCCCGTGCCTCTGCCGGCAGAGCGTCGATCCGCGCCGAGATCGCCTCGCGGACGGTGACGGGAAGAGCGCCTGCGTCCCCGAGCTCGAGCACGGACGCCGCAAGCTCCTCGAGGAAGAGGGGATTTCCTCCCGAGACCTCGACCAGACGGTCGAAGTCGAGCGTCCGGCCGGGGAATTCGTCCACGATGCCTGCCGCCAGCTCGGCCGCCTCGTCTGCGGAGAGTGGCTCGAGGAGGATCGTCGTCTGAGGCACGAGGCCGCCGCCCCAGGTCGGCCGGGAATCCAGCAGCTCCTGCCGCGTCAGCGCGATGAGGACGAGCGGTGCGTCCCGCAGACGCTGGGCCAGATGCTCGAGCAGCTCCATCTCGCTCGCCTGCGCCCAGTGCACGTCCTCGAAGACGAGCAAGGTCGGATGCGCGAGCCCGACGCACTCGAGGAATCGCCGCGCCGCGAAGAACAGCAGGCTCCGATTGACCTGAACGTCGTCGGCGGGGACCAGGCCGAGCAACAGCGAGAGATATCGGGCTGTATCCGCGACCTCTTCCGGCGGCATGACGCCGGCAACCGCTGCATCGAGCCTTTCCCGCGCGACGGAGGGCGGGTCGGACGCGATGATCCCGCTCGCGTCCCGCACGAGGAAGGAGAAGGCCTGATAGCCCGCCTGCCCTCCGTACGGAAGGCAGCGGCCGCGCAGGATCTTGCCGTCGTCCGCCGCCACGAGCGCCGCCACTTCGCGGCAGAGGGTCGACTTGCCGATGCCCGGCGGGCCGACGACGGTGACGAGATGAGGTCGACGCTCGGCGACGGTCCGGGCCCAGATCGAGCGCAGCAGCTCCAGCTCTTGCCTGCGGCCGACGAGCCGCCTCGCGGCGAGCGGCCGCTCGGCGGGCGCAGTGGTCGGCTCGACGGCGAGCCAGGCCTCCAGCGGCTGCGCCTTTCCCTTCGCTTCGACGGTGAACGCCTGCTCGTAGCGGATCGCCTGCCGAGTGGCCCGGTACGTTTCGGTGCCGGCGATCACCCGTCCGGCGGGAGCGGCCGCCTGGAGGCGTGAGGCCGTGTTGACGACGTCGCCCATCGCGAGTGCCTCGCCCTGCTGTGAGCCGAGCGAGACGACCGCCTCCCCGGTGTTCACGGCCGCACGAGCCGACAAGCCGAGCTCGTGCTCACGGTTCAGGAGAGTGATTCCCTCGAGCACGCTCAGCGCCGCCCGCACCGCGCGCTCGGCGTCGTCGCCGTGGGCGACCGGCGCGCCGAAGACCGCCATCACGGCGTCGCCGATGAACTTCTCGAGCACGCCGCCGTGCTCCTCGATCCGCTGCTTCGCATCCGCATGGTAGAGCTGGAGCGCATCCCGCACGTCCTCGGGGTCGGCGCCGTCCGACCGCGCAGTGAAGCCCACCAGGTCGACGAAGAGGATCGAGACGAGCTTCCGTTCCTCGGCGAGGCCGACCTGCTGCTCGAGCGACGAGCCGCAATG
>DATDDZ010000090.1:0-13136 GCA_036523555.1 Gaiellaceae bacterium | reverse complement strand
ATGAAGACCGCCTGGTCGCCGTAGCGCGCGACGACCTCGAAGCCCAGAACGTCGCGATAGAACGCGAGCGCGCGCTCGATGTCGCTCACCTTCAGGTGGACGTGGCCGATGTCAACGCGCGGATCGATCACCATCGTGCGCGAACGGTACCGACGCGAGGGAGATCCCTGCGAGCGCCCAGAGGCAGTACGCCATCCACGGATCGCCGATGACATCCGTCTGCACGGCGAGCACGAGCCCGGCGGCAAGCGCTGCCGCGACGCCCGCCGCCGCCCAGTCGCGCGTCCGCCGGGCTGTCAGGACCAGCCCGGCGAGGAGCACGAGGCCCCATGCCGTCCAGAGCAGCGAGCCCAGCAGCCCGGCCTCGGCGCCGAGCTCCGTGTAGTTCGACTCGCCTGCCCTGATGGTCGTACCGGTCCGCGACGCTGTCTGTCCCGCATTGCCGAGCCCGTAGCCCTGCGGATGATGGATCACAGTTCGGGCGCCTTCGCGCAAGCTCGACAGGTGGCTGCGGATCGACGGCTCGTTGATGCTGCCGGCGTTCCCGCTCGCGCCAGGCTTCTGCTCGGCGATGTTGCGCTGCAGGACGAGGTCGCGCTGCGTCCACTTTCCCTCCGGCGCGACGTGCGGGAACACGTGCACCCACGCTACGCTCACCACGATCGTCGCGAGCGCCGCACCGAGCGCCCACCACCGCCGCCTGACGAATGCGACGACGACGAGCCCGGCCGCCAGTGCGATGAGAGACGAGCGGGAGAACGTGAACAGGAGCGCGGCAGCCACGACGGCCGCGACCAGGGCGAGAAGCCTGACGCGTAACCAGAGCACGCTCGCGATCAGCAACGCCACGACGAACATGTAGCCGGAGGCGAGCGGGCCCAGGAAGACCGAGACGAGGCGGCGGAGGAAGTGCGCCTCGGAGCCGGTGTTGTAGATGAAGTTCTCGGGTAGGCCACCCGTGCCCTGGTAGTCGTAGCCGAGCTGCTTGTGGAAGTAGTCGACCACGGCCGACGATCGCCACCAGGAGATCGGGACCAGGAAGTCGTCGAGGAGGCCGATGACGGCGACCGCCGCGGCGCTGAAGACCAGCGTCCAGGCGACGCGGACGAGCTCCTCGCGCCGCACGATCAGAGAGCGGCCGAGGAAGTACGCGCCGACCGGAACGAGATCGTGCTTGAGCGCGAGCCCGACCGCCGAGCGGTCCGCAGTCCCCCCGAGCCAGCTTTGCGGCAGGATCGCGTAGACGCAGATCAGAGCTCCGAAGGCGAGCGCGAGCACGTCGACGGCGTTGATCCGGAAGGGCAACCGTCGCGACCGGGCCGCATCGACGGCGACGCGGGCGAGAGCGACGCCGAGCAGGATCTCCTTCCAGGCCTGGATCGACGTCAGCGAGCTGCCGCGCACGCCGGCTCCGTAGAGCGCGGCCATCACCGCGTTGTGCGCGGCCAGGCCGACGATCCACGCGTAGAGAGCGGCGACCGGTTTCCGCCAGACCAGAACCGCTCCGGGGACGAGCAGAAGCGCGTAGACCGCGAGCGCGAGCCCCGAAGCCATGGTCCGACACTAAACAGACCCGTCGGGACGAGCCGGGTTGACTTATGTGCGGAAGCGTCGAATCATCTCTGTGGCGTGCTCGCGGACTCGACTGCGGAGAGTGTGGGCGCACGGCTGAAGCGCCTGCGGCTCGAACAGGGCCTGTCCCAGCGCGACCTCTCGTCGCCGGGGGTTTCCTACGCCTACATCTCGCGGATCGAGGCCGGGGCGAGAACGCCCTCGGTCAAAGCGCTGCGCAAGCTCGCGAGCAAGCTCGGCGTCTCGGCCGAGTACCTCGAGACCGGGAGCGAGCTGCGAGAGGTCGACGACCGGTCGATCCGCCTCGCGGAGGCCGAGCTCGAGGTGCGGCTCGGCCGTGACCTGTCGGCGGCCGAGCGGAAGCTCGAGGCGATCCTCGACGCCGCGCTCGAAGCGGGCGACTCACGCGCCGCCGCGCGCGCGAGAGCCGCGCTCGGCCTCCTGACGGCGGCGGGAGGACGCCACCTCGAGGCCGTCGAGCATCTGGAGAACGCGATCGGCGACGAGCATTTCCAGCCGCCCCAGCTCCGCCCCGACGTCTACGGCGCGCTCGGGCAGACGTACGTCGCCCTCGGGACGCCGGAGCGAGCCGTGAGCCTTTTCGAGGACTGCCTGGCCCGAGCGCGGAGGGAGACGCCCCGGGACTTCGACGCGGAGATCCGTTACTCCACTTTCCTCGGTCACGCGCTCGCGGGCTCGGGCGAGACCGACCTGGCGGCGGAGCTCGTCCTCGACGCCCTCGCGCGCGCGCGTGAACAGAAGGATCCGGTCGGCGCGCGGATCCACTCGTACTGGCTGCTCGGACGGCAGTCCCTCGAGCAGAGGAGGCCCGGTCACGCCGCCGACTACCTCGACGACGCGGCGGCGCTCCTCCGCGCGCGGGATCACGAGGCGGCGCTCAGCAGGGCCGCTGAGGCGGCGGTCGAATGGGCGGAGTCGCTCCCCGAGAGCGGCGGCAACGGACGTGCCGAGGCGATCCGCGCCCGGGCGTACGATCTCCTCGTGGGAGCCGAGGCGAGACCCATCGGGCTGAGTTGACCCTCGAGCGGGTCCTCTCGCCCGCAGGCCCCTACTCGCTCGCGCTCACGGCGAGGCATGCTGGAGACGCAACACGGAGGTTTCGCGACGGGTCGCTGACGACCACGATTCGCGCCGGCGATCGCGTGGAGCTCGGTTCGGCGACGCAGCTCATGGACGGCCGCATGATCCTGCGCGCCGAGAGCGAGGCCGGCATCGAGAAGCTCCGCTTTCTTCTCGCGCTCGACGCCGATCACTCGGAGTTTCTCCGGCGCTTTGCCAGGGATCAGCTGATCGGCCGGGCGACGCTGCACTTCCAGGGCCTGCGGCAAATGCGGGTGGGCACGGTCGCGCAGACACTCCTCCGAGCGCTCTGCGGACAGCTGATCGAGGCGCGGCGGGCACGTGAGATCGAATTTGCGATCATCCGCGCCGCCGAGCCGCGCATCGGCGGAACGAAGCTCCATGCCCCGCCCACGTGCGAGTCCCTGGGGAGCTTCGCACCCGCCCGGTTGCGCCAGCTCGGCCTGCACGCGCGTCGGGCCGCCGCGCTCGTCCGCATCTGCCGGTCGGTCGAGCTCGAGCGCCTGCACGACCTCCCGACCTCGAAGGTCGCTGAGCTCATCGAGCGGGAGCGGGGTCTTGGGCCGTGGTCGTCCGGGCTCGTCTGCCTCGAAGGGCTGGGGCGGCACGACCGCGGACTGGTCGGCGACCTCGCTCTCGTGAAGCTCATGTCACGCCTCCGCGGCCGCTGGGTGGAGACACACGAGACGGCCGAGCTGCTGGCTCCGTACGGCGAGTGGGCCGGGCTCGCGAGCCGCTACCTCATCATCGGCTTCGGCCACGGGTTGATCCCGCTCCCGGGCGATCGGCCCAGGCGCACTCGCGCCGCCTTCGCGTGATCGAGCTCCTGCTCGGCGACATCACCGCACAGGAAGTGGACGCGATCGTCAACGCGGCGAACCCGACGCTGCTCGGCGGCGGCGGGGTCGACGGGGCGATTCACCGCGCCGGCGGCCCGGCGATCCTCGCCGAGTGCAGCCAGCTGGGCGGTTGCGCGCCGGGCGACGCGAAGATGACGACGGCGGGCAATTTGCCCGCCCGCTACGTGATCCACGCCGTCGGCCCGGTGTGGCGGGGTGGTTCCAAGGGTGAGGCGGGCCTCCTTGCCTCTTGCCACCGGCGCTCGATCGAGCTCGCGGCCGCTGCTGGCTGCGCCTCGATCGCCTTCCCGGCGATCTCGACGGGCGCGTACGGATATCCGGTCGCGCTCGCAGCGCCGGTCGCGATCCAGGCGACGGCCCAGGCGCTCGACGCTCATCCGAGCGTCGAGGTCGCGCGCTTGGTGTTCCGTGACGAAGGGACACTTGCGCCGTACCGCGCGGCACTCGAGTCGTCCAGATAGCTGCGGCGTCACGTGCAACCTAGACTGATGCCGTGGCTGCCAACCGCAGAATCGCGATCCTCGGCGCGGGGAAGATCGGAGAGTCGCTCCTCGCCGGGCTGCTGAGCTCCGGCTGGCGAAAGCCGGGCGACATCGTCATCACCGGCCGCCGAGAGGAGCGGGTGCAGGATCTCGTCGAGCGCCACGGCGTCGAGGGAACACTCTCCAACCCGGAGGCGGTGCGCGATGCGGGGCTCGTCGTGATCGCCGTGAAGCCGCAGGACTTCGAAACGCTGCTCGGGGAGATCGGCGGCCTGTTGAGCCCGGACCAGACCGTCCTCTCGGTCGCGGCCGCGATTCCCACCGCCCAGATCGAGGCGCGCCTGACGCCCGGTGTGCCGGTCGTGCGGGCGATGCCGAACGCGCCCGCGCTCGTGCACGAGGGAATGGCCGGAATCTGCGCGGGCGCCCACGCCGGCGACGAGCACCTGGATCTCGCGGAAGAGGTTCTCTCACATGTCGGCGCGGTCGCCCGGGTCCCGGAGCAGTACATGGACGCCGTCACGGCGGTGTCCGGGTCCGGCCCGGCGTACTTCGCGCTGCTGGCGGAGGCCATGATCGAGGCGGGGATCCTCCTCGGGCTCGGCCGCGAAACCTCGACCCAGCTCGTCGTCCAGACGATGCTCGGAACGGCGAAGCTTCTGCGGGACGAGAAGATCCATCCCGTCGAGTTGCGTGAGACAGTCACCTCTCCGGGCGGCACGACCATTCGCGCGATCCGCGAGCTCGAGCAGGCCGGCGTTCGCGCGGCGTTCCTGAACGCGATCCAGGCCGCGATGGAACGCTCGAAGGAGCTCGCGGCCGGCGAGTTGTGAGCGACGTCGACCTCTTCGTCGTCGACGACGAAGAGGCGGCGGCAGCGGCGGCCGCCGAGCGCCTCGTAGCTGCGGCGCGGCAAGGGCTGAGCATCGTCGTGACCGGCGGCACCACCCCCAAGCTCGCGTACGAACGCGCTGCGCTGCTCGAGCCCGACTGGGGCGGAGCAGTGCTGTGGTGGAGCGACGAGCGATGTGTCCTGCCGGAGCACGAGGACTCGAACTACGGACTGGCCAAGCGGGCCTTGCTCGACCGACTCGACGTCTTGCCTCGCGAGATCCACCGGATCGAGGGCGAGCTCGGCAAGGAGACGGGGGCTGCGCGATACGACCACGCGCTTGCGGGCCGGACTCTCGATCTCGTCCTGCTCGGCATCGGCCCCGACGGGCACGCGGCCTCCCTCTTCCCGAACGCGCCGACGCTCTCGCAGGACGGCCGGGCCCTCCCCGCCGAGGCACGCCTCGAGCCCTTCGTCGACCGCGTGACGATGAGCCTGCCCCTCCTCTGCAGCGCAGGGGAGGTGCTCTTCCTCGTCACCGGGCCGTCCAAGACGGACGCCGTCCGGCGCGCGTTCGGCGCTCCACCCGGGCCTGAGACCCCGGCGAGCCTCGTCCGCGCCCAAACGGGACCGACAACTGCAATCCTCGATCGCGCTGCTGCAGCCGAACTTCACGCTTGACACGACCGGGGCTATATGTAGAACCTCCCCTCGCCGTGCAGGAAACCATGCTCCTCGACAAGCCCGAGCAGTTGAAGGCGCTCGGTCACCCACTCCGGGTCCGCGTGCTCGAGATGCTCGGCGAGGAGGGCGACTGGCAGCTCACGAACCGTCAGCTCGCCCAACGGCTCGAGGTCGACCCCGGCCACCTGCACTTCCACGTCCGCATGCTGTTGAAGGCAGGGCTGATCGAGCTCGCCGACACCGGGGGAGGCGGCCGGGAGAAGCCGTACCGCTCGGTCGCGAAGGTCTTCCGGGTCGCGCCCGAACTGCTCGCCGCAGGCGGAGCGCGCGACCTGCAGGCCGCGATGATCGACCAGGTGCAGCGTGCACACACGCTCTACTCGCCGAACGGCACGTTTCGCGGCGCGCAGCTCGAGCTGAAGCTCTCACTCGAGCGCGCCCTCGAGCTGATCAGCGCATTCCTGGCCGAGGCACGCGGCCTCGAGGACGACGACGAGGAGAAGATCGTCCTGACGATGTTCGCGCACCCGCCCGCCTGACGGCGAACCAGCCCGGCAGCAGGGCGAGCTCCGCTTCGGCTTTCGCCGCCCCGGTAGCGTGCTTCCTCCGTCGCCAAATGGTTCGCCCGGACGGACACGGGGAAGACCCTAGGTCCCCCCCGCGTTGACGCCCCCGATGGAAACCTCCTTCCACGACTTGCCCCTCCTGACCGCCCCCGGCCGCGTCTTCACGCCCCGAGAGGCGACGGAGCAGCTCGTCGACGCGGCCCTCGACCGCATCGACGGCGTTCCCATGCGAGTGGCGGACGTCGGCACGGGCAGCGGGGCAATCGCCGTCGCGCTGGCCGTCAACCGCCCTCAGATCGAGGTCTGGGCGACCGACACGAACGAGGAGGCTGTCGAGCTCGCGCGCAGGAATGCCGAGAAGAACGGGGTGGCCGACCGCGTGCATGTCCTCCGCGGCGATCTCCTCGAACCGGTTCCGTTCCCCGTCGACCTCGTGGTCGCGAACCTCCCGTACCTACCGGAGCGCGAGCACGACGACCTGTACGACGACGAGCCGGCCGACGCGGTCTACGCCCCCGGCGACGGCCTCGAGCCGTACCGCCGGCTCCTCGACGCGTGTCGCGAAGGACGGCTCGTGACGCCGGGCGGCACGGTCCTGATCCAGTTCCATCGCAAGCCTCTCGCCGCCGACTGCTGGCAGCTCGAGGATCTGCGCTCCGTGCTCGAGACCACCGCGTAGGATCGGTGACATGGAGCGGCAGGAGGTCGTGTTCGTCGACGGAGTCCGGACGGCCTTCGGCCGTGCGGGCCCGCAAGGGATCTTCTGGAAGACGCGTGCCGACGACATGGCCGTGAAGGTCGTGCGTGAGCTGCTGCGACGCAATCCGGCAGTTCCGGCCGACCGCATCGGCGACGTCATCTTCGCGGCGACCGCTCAGGTCGGAGACCAGGGGCTGACGCTCGGCCGCGACGTCGCGCTGCTCGCCGGGATCCCGCAGTCGGTACCCGGGTTCGCAGTCGACCGGATGTGCGCAGGCGCGCTGACCGCGGTCACCGCCGGCGCGGGTGAGATCGCGTTCGGCGCTGCCGACGTGATCGTCGCCGGCGGCGTCGAGCACATGGGCCATCACCCGATGGGAGAGGACGTTGACTTCAACCCGCGCTTCGTCGCGGAGCGCCTCGTCGACACGTCCGCCGTGACGATGGGCGCGACGGCCGAGAATCTGCACGACCGTTTTCCGCAGATCACGAAGGACGACGCGGACGCCTTCGCAGTCCGATCGCAGCAGCGGGCCGCGGCTGCCTGGGCGAACAGCGTCATGGGCGAGACGGTGGTTCCAATGACGGTCTTCACCGACGAGGGCTGGAAGGTCGCGGGCAACGACGAGTTTCTCCGTCCCGACACCACGCTCGAGCGCCTCGCCTCGCTCCGGACGCCTTTCCGGACGGCCGGGCGCGTGACGGCCGGCAACTCGGCGGGGCTGACGGACGGGGCGACCGCCTGCCTGCTCGTCGCTGAGGAGACCGCCCGCGAGCTCGGGCTCGAGCCGAGCATGCGGCTCGTGTCCTTTGCCTTCGCCGGCGTCGAGCCGGAGTTGATGGGCATCGGCCCGATCCCGGCGACGCGACGGGCGCTCGAGCTCGCGGGGATCACCCTGGACGAGCTCGGGCTGTTCGAGCTGAACGAGCCGTTCGCCGTCCAGGTCCTCACGTGGTGCGACGCGATGGGCGTCGACCCCGAGGACGAGCGGCTGAACCCGTACGGGGGAGCGATCGCCTGCGGTCACCCGCTCGCCGCCACGGGCGTGCGGCTGATGGCACAACTCGCGTACGGGTTTCGCGAGCGGCCCGAAGCGCGCTACGGGCTGACGGCCCTCTGCATCGGGATGGGAATGGGCGCGGCGATCGTCTGGGAGAACCTCGGAGCCGATGGCGGCAACTGAGTTCAAGGTCACGCGGGCGGGCGACGTCGCCCTAGTCACCATCGACAACGGCGAGGACTGGACGAAGCCGACCTTCTTCGGCGCCGATGCGCTCCGCTCGCTCGCGCTCGCACTGGACGAGCTCGAGGCCGGCGAGTTCGAAGCCGCGGTGTTCACGGGCAAGCCGTTTGTCTTCGCGGTCGGTGCGGACATCACGGAGTTTCCGGACATCACGCGAGACCGCGCGATCGAGGGTTCACGCGCCGGGCATGAGCTCTTCGGTCGCGTGCGTGCGCTGCCGTTCCCGACGGTGGCGGCGATCAACGGGGCGTGCGTCGGCGGAGGGCTCGAGCTCGCGCTCCACTGCAGCGCGCGGACGATATCCGCGACGGTTCGCCACCTCGCGTTCTCCGAGGTCTTCCTCGGCCTGTTCCCCGCATGGGGCGGCACACAGCTGCTGCCGAGGCTCGCGGGCCCGGAGACGGCGATCAAGGTGATCGTCTCGAATCCACTCCGGCAGAATCGGATGCTCGACGCCGCGAAGGCGCTGGAGCTCGGGCTTGCAGACCGCGTGCTCCCGCCGGTCGAGTTCGTCGACGAGTCGCTCGGGTTCGCGCGCGAGCTCGTGGACGCACCGCTCGAGCGTCCGGAGGCCGACTGGGCAGACGCCGAGACGCGCTTCAGGCGCGCGCGTAACTCCGTCGACGATGCCGTCCACGGTGCTGCTCCGGCACCGTATGTTGCGCTGGAGCTGATCGCGGGCGCGCAGGAATGGCCGCTCGAGGAGGGGTACCGCCGCGAGGAAGAGGCGATCGGCGAGCTCCTGCCGGGCCCTCAGGCGCAGGCGTCGATCTACGCCTTCCGTCTCGTCGAGCAGCGGGCGAGGAAGCATCCGGCCCGGCCGGAGGCGGCGCCGCGCGACGTCCACAAGGTCGGCGTCGTCGGCGCAGGGCTGATGGCACGCCAGATCGCGTCGCTCTTCCTACGGCGCCTCGAGGTGCCCATCGTCCTCCGAGACATCGAGCAAGGGATCGTCGACGACGCGCTCGCGGACATCCGCGCCGACATCGAGCAGCAGGTCGCGCGAGGACGCTACGACGAGGGCAAGGGACGGTTCCTTTCCTCGCTGGTCTCCGGGAGCACCGGGTACGAGGCCTTTGCCGACTGCGACCTCGTGCTCGAGGCGGTGTTCGAGGAGCTCGAGATCAAGAAGAAGGTGTTCGCGGAGCTCGAGGATGTCGTGAGCGCCGAGTGCATCCTCGCGACGAACACGTCCGCGCTGCTGATCGGCGAGATGGCGGCGAATCTGCGCCACCCGGAGCGTGTTGTCGGCATGCACTTCTTCAACCCGGTCGCGGTGATGCCGCTCCTCGAGGTCGTGCGTGCGGCCAGAAGCGACGACGTCGCGCTCGCGACGGTGTGGGCGGTCGGTGAGACACTGCGTAAGCGGCCCATCCTCGTCGAGGACGCTCCCGGCTTCGTCGTCAACCGCGTGCTGACCCGCATGACGCGAGTGATCATGGACGCCGTCGAGCACGGCACCTCGGTGGAGGACGTCGACGAGGCCGTCATGTCCCTCGGGATGCCGATGGCGCCGTCGGTGCTGTTGCAGATGGTCGGCCCCCGCGTTGCCAACCACGTGCTCGAGCGGATGCACGAGGCGTTTCCCGACCGCTTCTCGCTCTCTCCGGCGCTCGCGTCGATCGCGGATGGGGGCGAGCCGGTAGTGCTGGCGAACGCGCCGCGTGAGCGCGAGCAGATCGTCGAGGACGTCCTCGAGGCGGTCGCCGACGAGATCCACATCCTGCTGGAGGAAGGCGTCGTCGCCGAGGCCGCCGACGTCGACACCGGCCTTCTGCTCGGCGCCGGCTGGCCCTTCTTCCTCGGCGGCATCACGAAGCATCTCGACCAGACAGGGATATCGGATCGCCTCTTCGGCCACGCGTTCGCGGACTCCAGAGCACCGGCGCCGGCCTGACCGGCATAGGCTTTCGGCATGGCGACCGACGACTGGCGGATCAGGATCACGCTGCCCGACGAGGAGGGGGCGCGCGGGCTCCTCGAGCGTCTCGGGCTCGTCAGCAGTGACGCCCGGCAGCTCGCCGAGGAGCTGCGCGCGCACCGGCTCGCGGTTTCGCGCGACAACGACACGGTCTTCGTCTACACGGCCGGCGGCATGCAGGCCGAGCAGGCGAGCCGGATCGTCGAGCGAGAGCTCCAGGACGCCGGTCTCGAGCCGAGCCGCTTCGTCACCGAGCGCTGGCTCCGCGACGAGGACCGCTGGGACGACGAGGCCGACGAGGGTGACTTCGAAGAGGAGGTCCTCGAGCGCGGCTACGCGCCCTGGGAGGTCCGGGTCGAAGCGGAGACACTCGGCGACGCCCACGATCTGGCCGAGCAGCTCCGCTCCGAGGGGTACGACGTGTCGCGAACCTTCACCTTCGTCATCGCCGGGACATCGACGCGCCCCGAGGCCGTCGAGCTCGCGCGCCGAGTCCACGGGCGGGTCGAGCCCGGCGGCGAGCTCGTCTACGAGGTTCAGCCCCGGAACCCCTTTGCCGTCTTCGGGGGTCTCGGCACTTGACTCCTCGGCCGATATACTGAAACCAACGACGACCGCCTAGGGGATTCGCGGAGTCGTCCTTTTTTGACCATTGCAGCGCGCCGTACGCGCTGCGTCCATGCAGGAAATCACAGACCAGCCGACCACCGAGTCGGAGGCCACGGACGGCCTGGCGGCCGCCGCCCTCCGAGCAGAAGCCTGGGCAGGCGAGCCCTTCCTGCGCGGCGGCGAGGATCCTGCCCGTGCGCTCGCGCCCGAGACGTCCCGCAGGCGGGCGCTCGACGACGCGCTCGAGGAGATCGACCGGGGCGAGCGCGTTCCGACGCCGTCCTGGAAGGTCCGCTACGGGCTCATGCTCGGGCTGGAACGGGTGCTCGCGGAGGAGCGGCCGCACCTCGCCTCCGGCACCGAGCTGCGGCGCCACCAGGTCGACGCGCTGGCCGGCATGCTCACCGAGCTGATCGCCGCCAACGAGCTGGATGCCGCGGCGAGAAACGGCAACGGGAACGGGAACGGCACCGCGAACGGAGATCTGATCGTTCCCGAGGCGGCGGCCGACGAGGAGGACGACGAGCCGGTCGAGGACTCGACGGAGGACGTCCTCCCCGAGGAGCCGGACGGATACACGGGCCCGGACCCCGGCGCCGTGCGGCGGTACCGCTTCCGCCACCCGACCGCGTCCGGGAAGACGATCGCGGCGGCGGGCTTCGTCGAGGCGGCCCGCTCGCTCGGCGTCCTGATCCTCACCCACCGGCGCCTGCTCGTCGCGCAGTTCCAGCGCGACCTCACGACGGAGGGCTACGGCGACCGCTTCACGCCGGCGATCGAGCGCGGCAAGGAGCCGCTCCGCGGCGGAAGCCCGTTGACGATCCAGACCTACGCGTGGTTCGCCCGCCACCAGGCAACGCTCTCGCGTGACGCCTATCAGCTCGTGATCTGCGACGAAGCGCACACGGCTCTCGGCGAAAAGACGAGTCAGGCGATCCGCTCGTTCCCCGAGCCGATCTACATCGGCATGACCGCGACGGAGCAGCTGATCGCCAAGCAGGTCTCCGACGTCTTTCCCGCCTCGGTCGACGACCTCCCGCTCCAGGACGCCGCTCGGCGCGGGCTGATCGCCCCGCTCCGCGACCTGCGTGTGCCGCCGGTTGCGGCGATCAACCAGGTACCGATCGTCGGCGGCGACTTCGACCAGGAGATCCTCGCCAAGACCCTGGATCACCAGGCCTTGAACCAGGCGGCGGCGTCGCTGTACCGCGATCGCTTCGACAACACGCCCGGGATCGTCTACGCGGCCGGTGTCGACCACGCCTACAACCTGGCCAAGGAGTTTCGCGCCGCCGGGCTGAAAGCCGAGGCAGTGTCCGGTCGCACGCCGCCGGTCCGGCTCGCCGAGACACTCGCCGCCTACGAGCGCGGCGAGATCAACGTCCTGATCAACGCGATGCTGCTCGCCGAGGGCTGGAATTCCCCGCGCGCGACCGTCTGCATGCACCTCGCCCCCACGGCTTCACGCCGCGTCTATCAGCAGCGGATCGGCCGCATCATGCGGACGCACCCGCGCAAGGAGGCGGGGATCGTCGTCGACTTCGTGCCGAAGGCGGCCACGCACAACGAGCGCGTCATCTCGCTCCACTCACTACTCGACGCCGACTTCTATCGCGAGGGCGCGCGCGTCACTCCGGCCCCGCGCCGTCGGGTTCAGCGACGGGCGCGGCGGAAACTGACACCCGCACCCTGGCTCGTGCCGGTCACGCCCGACGTTCGCCGGCGGCTCGCCGTGATCACACGGGAGTGGCAGCGCATCGACCCCAAGTATCTAGACGAAGACGAGCAGCGCTACTGGGCGACGATCGCCGGAAGGCAGATCCGTTTCGACGAGCGCGCCGCCTTCGTCGAGAAGCTGACGGCCCGTGGCGCGTCGCGGGCCTGCCTCGAGCAGTTCCTGGCGACGTGCGCCGCAGAGAACCCGAACCGGCGGCTGCGGATCATCGCCCTGTCGGATCGCGTGTCGATGGTCGTCGAGCGTGCCGACTTCGACGATCTCGTCACGCTCGTGACGCAGGCACCCACCTGGGAGAAGGACCGGATGGCAGGCATCCGGATCCTGCTGCGCGCAATCGCGGAGGGAAAGGCGGACGCGCCCGAGCAGATTCTCGCGCGTTGGACGTGGCGCCTCGCACGCGCCTCTCGGAAGCAGCAGGACCGGCGTGCGAGCGCCGAGTTTCCCGAGGCCAAGCGTCTGCTCGGCGCGCTCGCCAACTCGCGGGGCCATCGCCACGAGGAGAACGCCGCGAAGCTCGTCAACGCCGCGCTCGACCTGCCGCTGCCGGTCGGCGCCGCGCTCCTTGCATCCGCGGAGGGCTACACCCCACGGGCGACCCAGTTGATCGAGGCCGCCCGCGAGCGGCTCGGGACGCTCCAGGAGATGGCCGGGGCCCTGGCGGAGAACCTCCCGCAGCCGAAGCTCACCTCGGGCCGGTCGCGCCGCCGCAAACGGCGAAAGCGCAAGAAGGGCCAGGGACAGCCACAGTCCTCCGCGCAGGCCGCGAAGACGGAACCGGCTCCCGCGCCGGAGCCGAAACCGGCTGAAACGTCTGCTTCGTAAGAACGA
>DATDDZ010000089.1:0-2233 GCA_036523555.1 Gaiellaceae bacterium | reverse complement strand
ACGCCGTCGGGGTAGCCCGGGTAGTTCTCGACGTCGCTCGTGATCATGAGCTGGCCGCCCCAGTTGAAGCCCTCGATCACGAGCGGCTTCAGGTTGCCGCGAGCGGCGTACAGGGCTGCCGTGTAGCCGGCCGGGCCTCCGCCGATGATGATCACTTCACGCACGTCGATGTCGGTCATTGTCCTCCGCTTCTGTCCTCTCGATTCCTTCTCCGTATTAAACGAATCCGGTCGGCTGTGGCTTCCTCGGCCCGGGCCGTCCGGGCGAGTGCCTCGCTAGCACTCCATGGTACGGCGGCCCGCCATCCGGCGCCGCCGAGGCGTAGAATCGCCGCTTCGATGGCGAGGGAGGGGCAGGCGATGCGCGGAATGGTGACGTGGTCCCTCCTGCGGGAGCTGGCGGGCTTCCGCGCCGAGAACGGCTGCGCGACGAGCGTCCTCGTCAACCTGGACCCGTCGGACGTCCCGACCGCGGCAGACGCCCAGTCGCGGATGAACGCGCTTCTGACCGCAGCCGAGAAGACCGATCGATCCGACCTGACCCACGAGCAGCGCGGCGGGTTGAAGTCCGACTTCGAGCGCATCGCCCGCTGGTTCGACGACGACTTCGTCAGGGAGGGGGCACGAGGGCTCGCCGTCTTCGCCGCCGGGCTCGACAACTACTGGCAGACGCTCCTTCTGCCCGAGCCTGTCCGCGACGGCGTCAGGGTCGGCCGCGACTTCTCCGTCGCCCCGCTCGTCCCGCTCGTGACCCGCGGCGACGGCACCATCGTCGCGGTCGTGGGACGCGAGGAGGGCCGGCTGTACCGCGTGAGGGCGGGACGGCTCGAGGAGATCGCGGAACACCACGACGAGACGCCGGGCCAGCACGACCAGGGCGGGTGGTCCCAGTCTCGCTATGCCCGTCACGTCGAGAAGCTCGTGCAGGAGCACCTCAAGGGAGTCGCGGAAGAGCTCGACCGCAGCAGGCGGCAACTCCAGGCGCCGAGGGTCATCCTCGTCTGTGCCGAGGAGACGCGGCCCGAGCTCACCGACGCGCTCTCGAAAGAGGCGCGCGATGCGCTGATCGGCTGGACCTCGGCCGACGCGCACGCGACACCCTCCGAGATCATGCAGGCCGTGACGCCGCTGCTCACGGAGGCCGAAGCCCGGGACGAGGCGGCGGCAATCGACCGCTGGCGCGAGGAGGCCGGCCGCAAGGGGCGAGCGGCCGCCGGGTGGGAGGAAACGCTCGAGGCTGCATCGGACTCCCGGGTCGAGCTCCTGTTGTTCCAGGAAGGCGCCGATCGGGCCGCCTGGCGTTGTCCCGCTTGTGGTCGAGCCGCCATGACGGACGGCAGCTGTCCGCTCGACGGGCGGCGCATGGAGAAGGTCGACGCCGGCCTCGACCTCGCTGTGCACCAGACCCTGGCCCACGGTGGCGCGGTCTGGGCGATCGAGCATCACGAGGATCTCGCGCCGGTCGAGGGCATCGGCGCTCTCTTGCGGTACTAGCCGTTACGCCGCGTCCGCCGAGACACCTGGAAGCTCGAGAACGGACTCGCCCTCGATCTCTTCCTGCTCCTCGACCGCGCGCTCGAGCTTCGTCTCGAGCCGGTCGAGACGCTTGCCTGCCTCGTGGTACTTCGACTGCGCGTGGCCGATGTGGGTGCCGATCTTGTCGAAATCGTCCGAGAAGCGATCGAAGTCGCGCTGGAGCTCCGCGACGTAGGCCATCACCTCGTGCGCGTGCTCCTCGATCTGCATCCCGCGGAGGCCGAGCGCGATCACCTGGAGGTAGGCGGTGAACGTCGTCGGCGACACCGGGAAGACGCGCCGCTCGTGCGCGTACGTGAGGAGGGCGCCGGTCTTTCCGCAGGCGAGCTCGTAGTAGACGGACTCGACCGGGATGTACATGAACGCAAAGTCGTAGGTGCCTTCGTCGGGGCGGATGTACTTCGACGCGATCGCGTCGATGTGCTGCTTCACGTCGCGGGCGAACTGCCGCTCGGCGAGTGTCCGCTCGTCGTCGGATTCGGCGTCGGCCAGGCGCAGGTAGTTGTCGAGGGGGAACTTCGAGTCGACGGGGATCGTCCGCTCCGCGCGCACGATCGCGTCGACGCGCTCGCCCGAGTCGAACGTGTACTGGATCTCGTAGGCGGAGGGCGGGAGGCGGTCACGAAGCAGGTTCTCGAGCAGTAGCTCGCCGAACCCGCCCCGCGCCTTCGGCGGGCGCAGCGCCTGCTCGAGGCGCG
>DATDDZ010000088.1:0-3864 GCA_036523555.1 Gaiellaceae bacterium | reverse complement strand
CTCGACGAGGCGCGTGCCCGGGGCGCCACGGTCTACGCGGAGATCCTGGGCTACGGCGCCTCGAACGACGCGCACCACATGGCCCAGCCCGAGCCCGAGGCGACCGGCGTCGCCGAGATGATGCGCGCAGCGCTTCGCCGTGCCGACGTTGCTCCCGAGCGCGTCGGCTACATCAACGCGCACGGGACGTCGACACCGCTCGGAGACGCGGCCGAGACGAGGGCCATCAAGGCCGTCTTCGGCGAACACGCCTACGAGCTCGCGGTCTCCTCGACGAAGTCGATGATGGGGCACACCTTCGGCGCGGCCGGGGCGATCGAGGCGATGATGTGCGTCCTCGCCTTGCACCACGACGTCCTGCCGCCCACCATCAACTACCGCAACCCCGATCCCGACTGCGACCTCGACTACGTCCCGAACGAGGCGCGCGAGGCGAGAGTCGACGTCGCGCTGTCGAATGCTATGGGGCTCGGCGGCCACAACGGCTGCGTGCTGGTGGGCCGCGCCGGGTGATCGTCGACGAGAGAGTCGAGGCCTACGCAGAGGCGCAGACCTCGCCGGACGGAGAGCTGTTCGAGCGCCTGGCGGCCGAGACGCACGAGAAGACGACGGCGCCGGCGATGATGGTCGGCCGCACAGAGGGGCAGTTCCTCGGCGTGCTCGTCCGCTCGCTCGGCGCGCGACGCGTCCTCGAGCTGGGGACGTTCACGGGCTACTCGTCGATCTCGATGGCCCTTGCGTTGCCGGCCGGGGGCAGCGTCACCAGCTGCGACGTCAACGAGGAGACGACGGCGATCGCGAAGCGGTACGCAGAAGAGGCTGGGGTCGCGGACCGGATCGACTACCGGCTCGGGCCGGGCCTCGAAACGATCGCGAAGCTCGACGGTCCGTTCGAGCTCGTCTTCATCGACGCGGACAAGGAGGGCTACGTCGCCTACTACGAGGCGACGCTGCCGCTGCTCGCCGAGGGCGGGCTGATCGTCGCCGACAACACGCTCTGGTCGGGGCGAGTCGCCGACCCGGCCGAGGACGACGAGAACACGCGGGCAATCCGCGAGTTCAACGACCACGTGCGCAACGATCCGCGGGTCGACAACGTGCTCCTGACCGTGCGGGACGGGATGAACCTCATCTGGCGGCGAAGGTCTCCGGCTCCAGCCCGCTGATCGAGCCGAGCACGGCCCCCGCCAGCGCGAGCGCTTCCGCCGGAGGAGGGAAGGCCCGGTTCGGAATTGCGACCACGAACAGGCCGGCGTCGAACGCCGACCGGATCCCGCTCGCCGAGTCCTCGACGGCGCCGCCGCTCGAGGGCTCGATTCCCAGGCGACGCGCGGCCTCGAGGTAGACGTCGGGCGCCGGCTTTCCCCGCGCGACCTCCTCCGACGAGACGGTCGCGGCGAAGAGCTCTGCCAGGCCCGCGACGTCGAGGGCGCGGTCGATGAGCTCCCGGTTGGAGGACGAGGCGAGGCCGAGCGGCCACCGGCCGGCGATCCTGCGCACCCCGTCGACTGCGCCGTCGACGAGCGGCAGCCGGGCCTCGTAGCAGGCGAGCATCCGGCGGACGACCTCGGCGCTGATCTCCTCTGGCGATTCGGGCAGGCCGACCACATCGTGCATGTACCCCGACCACTCGGTCGAGCTCATGCCCATCATGTCGGCCTGCGCGCGTTCGCTCCAACGGCCGCCGCGCTCGCGGGCGAGGCCTTCGCGCACGTCGTCCCACAACTGCTCGGTCTCGAGAATCACCCCGTCCAGGTCGAAGATGACGGCCTCGATCACGCGGGCAGGAACCGGCCGCCCCGGTAGACGAGCCCTCGGCCCTCGCCGCCGGGCTCGGCGGCCTCGACCTCACCGACGAAAATAGTGTGGTCTCCGGCGTCGTGCTCCGAGACGGTCCGGCACTCGATCCACCCGAGTGCTCCCTCGACGAGCGGCCCGCGTGAGCCCTCGCGCACGTCGACGCCGTTCCAGAGGGCCACCGGCGGGATGCCGCTGCGGGCGAAGTGCTGCGCGACGGCGACCTGGGACCCGGAGAGGAGGCTGGCGGCCCAGCCCGCCGCGCGGCGAATCGGCTCGTGCGACGAGGACTCCTTGCCGATCGAGATCCCAGCCAACGCAGGTGAAAGCGACAGTGAGACGAGGGAGCCGACCGTCAAGCCGAACCGCTCGTCGTCGAGCGTCGCGGTGACGACGGCGACCGGTGCCGGAAAGCGGCGCATCACCTCTCGCAGCTCCTCACCCGTCATCGCGTCGATGATATGGCGGTGAGCCGACGCGACGTGATCGAGCTCGGGGTGGCCGGCGCGCTGGTGGTGGCCGCGGCTGTGGCGCACTACGCCAATGCGACGCCTGTGCTTGCGTTCGGGGTCGCGGCCCTTGCGATCGCCGTTCTCGCGCGGCTCGTCGGCAGCGCGACCGAACAGCTCGGAACCCGCGTCGGCTCGTCGGTCGCCGGCGTGGTGCAATCGGCCCTCGGCAACCTGCCCGAGCTCTTCATCGCCCTCTTCGCCCTGAGGGAGGGGCTCATCGGCGTCGTCCAGTCCGCTCTCGTCGGCTCGGTGATCGCTAACAGCGTGCTTGTTCTCGGCCTCGCGTTTGTGGTCGGCGGTGCCCGCAACGGGACGCAGGTCTTCAACTCACCGCGCGCCCGGATGATCGCGACACTCAGCGTCCTGGCAGCGGCGATCCTCGCCGTGCCGTCGCTCGCCCACGAGTTCCACTCGCCCGCCGCAGCGCATGCGAAGACCCTGAGTTTGATCTGCGCGGGCGTCCTGCTGACGCTCTTCGTCCTCACGCTCCCGGGCTTCCTGTCGGGCGTCGGCGACGAGGAGCACGCGCCCCCGCGCTGGACGCTCTGGACGACCGTTGCGGTGCTCGCGACGACGGGCGTCGGCGCGGCGTTCGTGAGCGACTGGTTCGTCGCGGCGCTGAGACCGGCGACCCACTCGCTCGGGATGAGCGAGGCCTTCGCCGGTCTCGTCGTCGTCGCGATCGCGGGCAACGCGGTCGAGAACGTCGTCGGTGTGCAACTCGCCGCCGCCAACAAGCCGGACTTCGCCATCTCCGTGATCATCAACTCGGCTCTCCAGGTGGCGCTCGTCCTCACTCCCGTGGTCGTCTTCGCGAGCCTGTTCTTCGCGACGAGCCTGACGCTCGTCTTCTCCCCACTGCTCGCCATCTCGCTCTTGCTTGCAGCCGGCCTCGGCGCGCTGGTCGTCTACGACGGGGAAAGCACCTGGGAGGAAGGAGCGATCCTCGTGGGCCTCTACATCGTCGTCGCGGCCAGCTTCTGGTGGGGCGCCTAGGCCCCCGAAAGGTGCCTCGGTCGAGTGATCTTCACCCGCAAGAAGCCATACGGATATACAGTTCGAGTCAGGAACGGCGCAGCGCTGCGGCCGTCGTTTCGCCGAAGAATGGAGACCCCGCAGCCCACCGCAGACCTGGCTTCCGGCGCTCGGCGCCGGATCCTCGTCGTGGACGACGATTCGTCGCTCCGCCTCCTTCTGCGCGAGACACTGGCCGCCGACGAGTTCGAGCTCGAGGAGGTCGCGTCGGCGGAGGAGGCGCAGGAGGTGGCCAGGTTCTGGCGGCCCGCCGTGGTCCTGCTCGACGTGACCCTCCCGGGCCTGGACGGTGTGTCTTTTTGCCGCGAGCTGACACGCGGGGGGGAGGCGCAGGAGCCGAGCGTGATCCTGCTCACCGGCACGGTGATGACCGACCGTGAGGCCCGAGACGCAGGCGCGAAGGCAATGCTCCGGAAGCCGTTCAGCCCGCTCGAGCTGATCGGCCTGATCGACCGCCTGAACGAGTCGTCGAACGACCTTCTCGTCGAGCGAAGCGAAGGCGACGCCGAGCAGCTCCTCA
>DATDDZ010000087.1:0-3144 GCA_036523555.1 Gaiellaceae bacterium | reverse complement strand
CGGGCACCGGCTCGCAGTCGGCAATACGCGCCTGCTGGAGCGCGAGCATGTCTCGCTCGACGGTCTCGGAGAACGTGCGGCCACGCTCGCCGATGCGGGCCGCACCGTCGTCCACGTCGCCGTCGACGGCCGTCCTGCTGGGCTGATCGCGATCGCCGACGCGCCCCGGGAAAGCGCTGCCGGGGCCGTCAGCGCGCTGAAAGAGCTCGGCGTCCGCCCCGTCATGCTCACCGGAGACAATCGCCAGACCGCCGAGCGCATCGCCGGCCAGGTCGGGATCGACGAAGTTATCGCCGAGGTGCTCCCGCAAGACAAGGCGGCGAAGGTCGCCGAGCTGCAGCAGCAGGGTCGCAAGGTGGCGATGGTTGGCGACGGCGTCAACGACGCGCCCGCGCTCGCGCAGGCAGACGTCGGGATCGCGATCGGGGCCGGAACCGACGTCGCGATCGAAACCGCCGACGTCGTCCTCATGCGCTCCGACCCGCTCGACGTCGCCACTGCCATCTCGATCGGCCGTGGCACCGTCCGCAAGATGCGCCAGAACCTCGGCTGGGCGATCGGCTACAACTCGCTCGCGCTGCCGATCGCCGCCGGCGTCTTCGAGCCGTTCGGGCTCACCCTTCGCCCCGAGATCGCCGCCATCTCAATGTCCGGGTCGAGCGTGCTCGTCGCCGTCAACGCACTTGCGCTCAAACGCCTTCGCCTCCCGGGGAAGATCGTCAGTGACTAGCGACGAGACAGTGCCGCGATACCCGCGAAAAGCCGACCACACGCGCCGCTTCGAAGCGAGCCGACGTGTGGCACTCGAGAAGAACGTTGGCACCGGGCTTGGTACCGGTCTCAGCGGATCCAGCTGTATCTAAGCGGACGGAGGCGACGCAGGCGCACGGACCTCAGGATCCGCCGCCGAAGTCGACGTCCTTCGTCTCCACCGTCCCGGCCGTCCGCCCCGGCGCGGTGTGGTGCTTCCAGTAGAGATTCGTGTGCGCGACGACCTTGTCGGGTGGCGGCGCGCCCCATGGGGTCTGGTCTTCGGTGGTGTGGGCGTCGCTGACGAGGGTCGCGTCGTAACCCCTCACCAACGCGCCGTGGAGGGTCGAGCGGATGCACTCGTCGGTCTGCGCGCCGACGACCAGGAGTCGCCCGACTTCGAGGCCGGACAGCACGGTCTCGAGGGTGCTGTCCTCGAAGGAGTCGCCATAGTTCTTCTCGATCAGCGGCTCGGCGTCGTCCGGAGCCAGCTCGGGGACGATCTGCCAGTTGTCGCTTCCCCTCTGCAGCCCCTCGTCGTCGGAGTGCTGCACCCAGACGACGGGCACCTGCTCCCGCCGGGCCTTCTCGACCAGGCTGCCGACGTTCGCGACGACAGCATCGCGCTCGTGCGTTCCTTCGACGACGCCGTTCTGCACGTCGATGACGAGGAGTGCAGTGTTCGGCCGATTCTCGAGTGTGGTCATGGTCTCCCCCTACTGACGGTGGCTTCTATTCGAACGCACTGTAGACCGACCGGGCGAGCTCGAGCCGAGCGTCTTGCGCATGTGGACGTCCTCGGGCTCCAGCTCGAGGAGCTCGGGCAGCGGGTCGGCCACCGGCTCGAACCCTCGCCCGAGGTAGAAGCGCACGGTGTTCTCGGACGGCGTCGCCGAGACGACCATCGACTCGTCGCCCTGTTCGCGTGCGAGGCGCTCCAGCTCCGCGGTCAGGTGGCTGCCCACGCCCCGTCTTCGATAGCCGTCGCTCACGTGCAGGAACGCGAGTTGCGCGATGCCCGGGCGGACGTGCGGCCTCACGAGCCCGATCCCCACGAGGCGCTCACCCTCGAACGCGGACAAGCCGAGGGCGCCCGCCGCGAGATACCCCTCGCACTGGGCCCGTTGGTGGGCAACCGAGTGCTCGCCCATCCCTTCACGCCACGGCGGCGAGCTCCAATCGCCCTCGCGTCTGACCAGGTCGGCGCCCTGCTGCACGTACAGGGCCTCGATGCGCTCGGTCCGGTCGATCTCGCCGATTTGACCGAGATCGGCGGCGACGAGTCGCCGATAGGCGATCTGGTCGGATTGCATCGCCTCGATCTTGCCTGGTGCCGGGCGCGTCCGGGCGGCCACGTCCGGCGCGCATGCCTCAATACGGTAGGCACGGGCGGGCACAACACGACGGAGGAGGATGCATGAACCAGGTACGGAAAGGCGCGCGCGCGTTTCTCCGCTATCTCGTGGCTCTCTACGTGATCGCGATCGTCGTCCAGATCTTCCTCGCCGGCGAGGGGATCTTCGGGATCAAGGCCGGGCCGAAGCTCGACGATCAGAAGTCGCTCGACGCGCACCGCGGCCTCGGCTTCTTCCTCGCCGACTTCGGCGCGCTCCTCCTGCTGATCGTCGCGCTGCTGGCCTGGCATGCCGACAAGCGGGTGCGCATCGTGTCGATCGCGCTGCCGTTCATCCTCTTCATCCAGGGCATCCTTCCGAGCGGCGGGCGCTGGGTCGGAGCGTTCCACCCGCTGAACGCATTCCTGATCCTGGCGCTCTTCGGCTGGTTGGCGATGAAGCTCTGGCGGAGCCCTCAGGCTCAGGCTGCAACGGCGGAGAGCTCTTCGTAGATCCGGCGCAGGCGCCGCTCACGTATCGAGAACGCCCGCACGACCTTGGGGTCGAACTGACCGAGGTCGGAGAAGATCTCGTCCGTCGCAGCGTCCCAGCTGAGCGCATTGCGGTAGGGCCGGTCGCTCGTCATCGCGTCGAGCGCGTCGGCGAGCGCGAAGACGCGGGCCCCGAGCGGGATCTCGTCCCCCTCCAGCCCTGCGGGGTAGCCGGTGCCGTCCCAGCGCTCGTGGTGTGAGCGGACGATCCCCACGCCCTCGCCCTGAAGGAGCGCCACCCCGCCCAGGATCTCGGCGCCGATCGTCGGATGCAGCTCGATCAGCTCGCGCTCGGGAGGCGTCAGCGGGCCAGGCTTGTTGAGCACGCGGTCGGCGATCCCGATCTTGCCGACGTCGTGGAGCAGGAACCCGTACTCGAGGCTCGGATCGTCCAGGAGTGAGGGGCTCACCACCTCGGCGAGCGTCAAGGCGTAGTGCTGCACCCGCTGCGCGTGCAGGCCTGTTCCAGGATCCTTCGCCTCGAGCGCGTCGGCGAGCGCGGCGACGGT
>DATDDZ010000086.1:0-9320 GCA_036523555.1 Gaiellaceae bacterium | reverse complement strand
TTCTTCTTCATCGTCAAGCCGGTGCAGATGATGATGGCGCGCAGGACCGGGCGGGACGCCGAGGAGGAAGCCCCGAGCGACGAGGAGCGCCGCCACCAGGAGCTGCTCGCCGCTCTGCGGACCTCGCACTAGCTCAACAGGTGTGGGCCCGCTGCCGGGAAGGCTGCGGGCCCCGCCCGTTTTCGCTACCGGCGCTCCGGCCGTGTCAGGGAGTGGTGTGAACCGGTGCGCCCGCCCCCGAGGCCTTCGAGGTGAGCGCTTGGAACGCGGTTTGCGCGGCGGCGATTGCTCCGATGCCGCCTCCGGTCTTCAGAGAGCGCAAGGTCTCGAGCGGCGCGAGGACGGCGTCGAAGGCCGGTGCGATCTTCGCGAGCGCGGGCCCGTCGCACCGCGCTGCCTTCGCGGCCTGCCTGAGCTCGTGGATCGCGACCGCTGCGGACGCGGCGGCCTTGACGAGTGCCTTGCGGCGGCCCGGCGCGTCCTTCTTGAACGACCCGGCTCGATACGGCTTGTAGATGTAGCGGTAGAACGCGGCGGCTGCGATCCCCGTGTGGACCGCGAACTTCGTCTTCGCGAAGCTGACGTGACAGGCGACCGTGACCTTGCCGGCCGCGTTCGTCGTGGTCGTCGTCGAGGAGCTGCCGCAGCCCGAGGCGGCGACGGCGAGCAGGACGGCGAACGATGCGAGCGCGATTCTCATCGGGAGCGGAATGGTACGGATGAATCGTCCCCTTGACAACGAGGGTCGCCGTCTGACAGAGTGCCGGAGTCAAGTCCTGTGGGCCCTCGGGTTCGCAGGACTTGGCGTTTGTAGGGGGTCTTTTCGGCGGCGGCATTATTCGGGACACCGATGAGGGCCATGGTCCTGACGAAGCCGGGTGAGCCCTTGACGCTCGAGACCCTGCCGCGCCCCGAGCCGGGGCCCGGGCAGCTGGCTGTTCGCGTCGAGGCGTGCGGTGTCTGCCGGACCGACCTCCACATCGTCGACGGCGAGCTGTCGGGCCCCAAGCTGCCGCTCGTGCTCGGCCACCAGATCGTCGGCGTCGTCGAGGAGCTCGGGCCCGGGGTGGGCGGCGGCGCCGCCGTGGGGGACCGGGTCGGGATTCCGTGGCTCGGCTGGACCTGCGGCGCCTGTCGCTACTGCCGTAGCGGACGGGAGAACCTCTGTGACCTGGCCCGCTTCACGGGCTACACGCTCGACGGGGGCTACGCCGAAGCGGCGGTCGCGGACGCCCGCTTCTGCTTCCCGGTGCCGCAGGAATACCCTTCGATCCAGGCGGCGCCCCTTCTCTGCGCGGGCTTGATCGGATACCGGGCGCTCCGGCTCACCGGGGAGGCGGAGCGGCTTGGGCTGTACGGGTTCGGGGCCGCGGCGCACGTGATCGCGCAGGTCGCGAGCGCGGAAGGCCGACGCGTCTTCGCGTTCACGCGAGAGGGCGACGTCGGCGGGCAGGAGTTTGCGCTCTCGCTCGGCGCGAAGTGGGCCGGCGAATCGGGAGAGTCGCCCCCGGAGGAGCTCGACGCGGCGATCATCTTCGCGCCCGCCGGCGAGCTCGTCCCGGCCGCTCTCCGCGTGCTCGCAAAGGGCGGCGTCGTCGTCTGCGCCGGCATCCACATGAGCGACATTCCCGCCTTCCCCTACGAGCTGCTGTGGGGAGAGCGGGTGATCCGCTCGGTTGCGAACCTCACGAGGCGCGACGGCGAGGAGCTCCTGCGACTTGCCCCGCGCGTGGGGGTGCACACGCAGGTCGAGGCCTTTCCGCTCGCCTCCGCCAATGAGGCGCTCGCGCATCTCCGCACCGGGACGATCAGAGGGGCAGCGGTGCTTTCGGTGTGTGGTTGATCTCCACCGGAGCCTCCGGAGGAATCAACCGCCGGTCGCGGATGCGGAAGCCCGCTGCCTGCAGGAACGGACGGGCGACCTCCATCGCACGGGCCAGGTTGAGCGCGATCCAGAAGCACACCGCGGCGAGTGGTAGCTCCACCAGCGCCGCGGCCAGGACGGCCTGCACGATGTCGGACGTGCCGCGTGACGTGAGCACGTCGAACCACGCGTCGCAGACGAGCAGGGTGCCGGTGATCGTCGCGGCGACCTCTCCGAACGGTGACCGCCTCAGGACGGCGAACGCCGTGGAAGCAAGGGCGAGGGAGAGGGCGACGTCGAATCCGCCCCAGGCGAACCGCCAGTGGTTCGCGCCGTAGTGCCGGGGAAGCGCGAAGAAGAGCATCGCCGCCCAAGGGATCAGGACGAGCGCGCAGAGCAGAAACGCCGGACCGATCCACGGCGGGACGAGCGACGCCCGGTTGTCCCTGTGCAGCCCCCGCGCGGCACGGAGCACGAGCTCGAGATCTACCATCACGCCACTTTACGCACGGAGCGAGTGGAAGCCGCGGGAAAAGACCCCCCTACAAACGCCAAGTCCTGCGAACCCGAGGGCCCACAGGACTTGACCAGGCGACTCTCGCACACGCTCCGGTGTCTGTCAAGTCGGTCGGTGGCGGCGGGCTCGGACGAGGACTATGCTCGCGGCGTGCAGCAGCCGCGGACTGCCACGGGAGGCCAGACGAAGTTCCTCCTCGAGGAGTCTCAGCTACCGCGGCACTGGTACAACATCCGCGCCGACATGCCCACGGCGATGCAGCCGGTGCTCCACCCGGGCACGGGGCAGCCGGTCGGGCCCGACGACCTCTCCCCCCTCTTCCCGATGGAGCTGATCGGGCAGGAGGTGAGCGAGGAGGCCGAGATCCCGATCCCGGAGGAGATCCTCGAGCTGTATGCGCTCTGGCGCCCGACGCCGCTCTTCCGCGCGTACCGCCTCGAGGCGGCGATCGGGACCCGCTCGCGGATCTTCTACAAGTACGAAGGCGTCAGCCCTCCGGGAAGCCACAAGCCGAACACTGCGGTGGCTCAGGCGTTCTACAACAAGAAGGAAGGGAGGACGAGGCTTGCGACCGAGACCGGCGCCGGGCAGTGGGGGAGCGCGCTCGCGTTTGCGTGCAAGCTCATCGGCCTGGAGTGCAAGGTCTACATGGTTCGGATCTCGTACGACCAGAAGCCCTTCCGCCGCTCGATGATCCAGACCTGGGGCGCGGAGATCGTGGCGAGCCCTTCGGAAGACACCGAGAGCGGCCGTGCGATTCTCGCCGACCGTCCCGACTCGCCCGGTAGCCTCGGGATCGCGATCTCCGAGGCCGTCGAGGACGCCGCCGGGCGCGAGGACACGGCGTACTCGCTCGGAAGCGTCCTCAACCACGTCCTGCTCCACCAAACGGTGATCGGGCAGGAGGCCCTCGCCCAGATGGAGCTTGCGGAGGCGTTCCCGGACGTCGTCATCGGCTGCGTCGGCGGAGGCTCGAACTTCGCGGGCCTCGCCTTCCCGTTCCTGCGCGAGAAGATCGGCGGCCGCGACATCGAGGTCCTCGCCTGCGAGCCGGCCGCCTGTCCGACGCTGACGCGCGGCCTCTTCGCCTACGACTTCGGCGACACGAGCAAGCTCACCCCGCTCGTGCCGATGCACACCCTCGGACACGACTTCGTCCCAGCGCCGATCCATGCGGGCGGGCTTCGCTATCACGGCGTCGCGCCGCTGATCTCGCAGCTCGTGCGCGACGGGCTCGTCCGCGCGGAGGCTTACCTCCAGAGCGACGTCTTCGCGTCGGCTGTCCTCTTCGCCGGAACCGAAGGGACGCTGCCCGCGCCCGAGTCTGCCCACGCGATTCACGGGGCGCTCCGGGCTGCGCAGGCCGCGGACGAGGCCGGGGTGGAGCGCACGATCCTTTTCAACCTCTCCGGGCACGGCCATTTCGACATGGCCGCCTACGACAACCACTTCGCCGGAAAGCTCGAGGACGTCGCGCTCGACGAAGACGAGATGAGCCGCGCGCTCCGCGCCATCGAGGGACTGCCGACGCCGGCATAGGCCCTGCGCCGGTTTACGTTGCTTTACAGGATCTCGCGGATTTCCTTGCCTTTTCGGGCGTAGGTTCGACTCCTCACCGAGGCATCACTTCGGAAAAAAAGGGGGTTCAGGTGAGGGGACGCATGCTTGTGATGGGGCTCCTGCTCCTCGTCGGCTCCGGGGTGGTGTCGGCGGCGTCGGCGAGAACGAGCGCCGGCGGAGTCCCCGCGACCTCGCTGCGGCAGCTTCAGGGCGTCAACTTCATCGGTTCCTGCCGATTCAGTCACGAGGCGATGGACGATCCGATCGTGTTCCCGGGCCAACCCGGCAAGTCCCATGATCACTCCTTCGTCGGGAACGTCTCGACCAACGCGTTCTCGACGCTTCGAACTCTCCGCGCTGCGGAAACGACCTGTCGCCGAAGCGGAGAGACGGCCGCGTACTGGATGCCGACGCTTCTGCAGAGCGGCCAGCCGGTGACGCCGCGCGGCGCGACCATCTATTACCGCCGTCACTCGCTCGCGCCGGTTCAGTCATTCCCGCAAGGACTCGAGATCGTGGCCGGGAACTCGCACGCGACGACCCCGCAGGGCCGCAAGATCACCTTCTGGAACTGCGGTGTCGAGGCGGGCATCCCTCCGTCGAGCACCGTGCCTGCATGCCCGGCGGGCGCGATGCTCCGGCTGCACGTGATGTTCCCGGACTGCTGGAACGGCACGACCCTGGACAGCTCGGATCACGCGAGCCACATGGCGTACTCCGTCCGCGGACAGTGCCCGGCCTCCCATCCGGTTGCAGTGCCGGCAATCGCGCTGATCTACCGGTACCCGATCGCAGGCGGCGAGGACGTTGCACTCGCTTCGGGCGGCCAGTTCTCGGGACACGCAGACTTCTTCAACGCCTGGCGCCCCGGGGCACTCCAGTCGCTGGTCAGCCGGTGCCTCAACCAGCTCCGCATGTGCCGGCAGGGCCGGTAGCCGTCGCCGCCAGACGACAGCGGACCTGCCTCGGCGGGCCTGCAGTCTTTGTAGACCTCCTTGGATCTGGTAGACCACGGAGCGGGGTACCGTTTCGACCGAGGAGGACCATGGCATTGCAGCTTGGCGACACCGCACCCAACTTCGAGGCGGAGACGACCGAAGGCCCGATCAGCTTCCACGACTGGATCGGCGACTCCTGGGCCGTCCTCTTCTCGCACCCGAAGGACTTCACCCCGGTCTGCACGACCGAGCTCGGCTACATGGCGAGCATCAAGCCCGAGTTCGACAAGCGGAACACCAAGATCATCGGGCTCTCGGTCGACCCGATCGACAAGCACGATCTCTGGGCCGACGACATCGAGGAGACGCAGGGCTCACGTCCCAACTACCCGATCATCGGCGACTCGGACTTCAAGGTGTCGAAGCTCTTCGGGATGCTCGGTGCGGACGTCTCGGGTGACCCGGCCGACCGGACAGCCGCCGACAACCAGACGGTGCGGAATGTCTTCGTCATCGGACCGGACAAGAAGGTCAAGCTCATCCTCGTGTACCCGATGACGACGGGACGCAACTTCGACGAAGTCCTGCGCGTGATCGACTCGCTGCAGCTGACGGCGAAGCACAAGGTCTCGACGCCGGTCAACTGGCAGCAGGGCGAGGACGTGATCATCGCCGGCTCGGTCTCGAACGACGAGGCCAAGGAGATCTTCGGCGAGTGGAAGGAACCGAAGCCCTACATCCGGGTCGTCCCTCAGCCGCGCTGAGCCGGCACTCGTAAACGCATAGGCTGCGGCCGTGAAGGGAGCGCGCACGGCGCTCGGTGTACTCGTCGTGGTCCTCGCGGCGATCGTCGGCTGGCTCTGGCTGGGCACGACGAAGACCGACGCGCCCACGCGACCCACCCCGGGGACGACCGGCGCGCAATCAGTGGATCCCGCGAGCGGGCTCCACTGGATCGCGCTCGCCGCTCTTCCGCCCCAGGCACGACGGACGCTCCGCCTCATCCGGTCGAACGGGCCGTTCCCGCACCGGCGTGACGGCGCCGTCTTCGGCAACCGCGAGGGGATCCTGCCTCGCGAGCGTCGCGGCTACTACCGCGAGTACACCGTCGAGACCCAGGGGGCATCCACGCGTGGGGCAAGACGGATCGTGACCGGAGCGCGCGGAGAGCTCTACTACACCGACGACCACTACAACTCGTTCCGAAGGATCGCGAGGTGAGCGGCCTGGAGGACGTGCTCGGCGGCGCGCGACCCTCGGGCGTCTACCGGGAGACCTCTTCCGCGAGCGTCGCCGAGTTGCGCGCCGACGCCGAGGGAGGAGGGTGGCGTTTCGTGCACCTCGACACCTCGTCGGTCGGCGACAAGATGGGTTTCCTCGACGCGGCGAGCCGGGCCTTCGGCCTCCCGGACTACTTCGGCCGCAACTGGGACGCCCTGGCCGACAGCCTCGGCGACGTCGACGGCGAGCGGGGGACTGTGGTCGTGTGGGACGGCTGGAGTGCGTTCGCGGCTGCCGACGAGAAGTCGTTCGCGACTGCGCTGGAGATCATTCGCGAGCGCGCCGGGGCACCGGGCGCCGAGGCGTTCGTCGTGCTCATGCGCGGCGACCGGCAGTGGGACGACGAGGGTTGAGCGCCGAAGGGTGAATCAACGGGACGACGGGCTGCCAACCCCGCCCCGAGAACCGCGACGAGCGCGGGCGCGGTGAGCAGGATCGCGCCGCCTCGCGCGGGCCGTCGTCTCGGCTTGAGGTAACCCGCGGCCGACCAGGGGAGAAGGCGCCGCCCGAGGACGAGTGACGGCGCGCCGTCGTGGAGGACGAACGCTCCGTCCGGAAGCTCATGGATCTGCGCGCTATGCCGGCGCTGTCCACGCGTGTCCGGATCGACCCGCTGGGCGTGGAGCTCGGCGTCGATCGCGTCTGCTCCGGCTTGTCCGGGATGAAGCCCGGCCCAGATCGCCGTGAAACCGACGTAGTCGTCGCGGCGGCAGAGCGCGCAGGGACGATGCCCGGCCGAGAAGGCCGTCGCCTCGTCGAGGAAGAAGAGCTCTGTGAAGCGTCCAGGCTGAAGGAGCTGCGAGCGGTGCCAGCCCCGGAACTGCAGCCGGCATGCGATCCAGCGCTTGCCGTTGTACCGCCGCCGGATGTGCCCGGTGTCGTCGTGGAGGCAGCCGCGGTTTCCGTAGACCAGGCCGCGCCCCGGGTCGGCCACCAGCTCGCCCAGGGGAGTGACCCGGTTTCGCAGAGGCACGCGCTACTGCTCGTAGTGCTCCACCGTGTCCTTGTCTCGAACGTGAGCGCTCTCGGGGCTGAAGCCCGCGTCGCGAAGCGCGCGCCGCTGGCGAAGCAGGTCCCAGCACTGGTCGAGGCTCACCTTCAGGGACTCGAGCCTCTGCCGGTCCGACTCGCTCACGCTCCCGCTCGACTCGCTCTGCCAGAGCCGGTGCTCCTCGGCGACGAGGCCTTCGATCTGCTGGTGGATCTGTTCGTCGTCCATCACGCTTCCTTCCTACGGTTGCCGGAACCACGAACTATGGCGATTGCGCTGTAACGCCCGGGGCCCCGGGACGACTGGACGGGATGCGAGCCCGAGGCGTCACGGTTCTGATGGCGGCAGCCGTGGCTGCCGGAGCGGCTGCCGGGTCGACGATGGCCGGGCCTGAGGGGCCGCGCGGCGTCGTGACGGCGAAGACGTCTCGGTTCGGACGGATTCTGTTCGACGGGCGGGGCTTCGTCCTCTACGGCTTCACGAGGGACCCGAAGGGGAGGAGCAGGTGCTCCGGCGCGTGTGCGGAGGCATGGCCGCCGTACATCGTCAGGTCGAAGCCGCGTTCGGCCGCGGGCGTCAGCCGCGCTCGGCTCGGGACGTTCGAGCGTGCCGACGGCAGGCTCCAAGCGACCTTCGCAGGGCGGCCTCTCTACTACTACGTCGGCGACCGCAAACCAGGCCAGATCCTGTGCCAGAACGTGAGAGAGTTCGGGGGTGTCTGGCGCGTCGTCCGCCCCGACGGGAGCCTCGTCGGCTGACATGGACACCACGCCGGTCGACCTGACCGAAGCCGCGGCGATCGAAGCCGCCGAGGCGCGCGCGTGGACGGATCTCTATGCAGCCTGCCCGCCGGCGTTCGCCGCCGAGGCCGGACTGGGAACGCGCGAGGTCGCCGGTGCCCTCGTTCTCTCCTGGGCCGCAACGGAGCGCAGGTACTTCAGCCGTGTGATCGGCCTCGGCGTCGTCGCGGAAGCGTCGCCCGAAGCTCTCGACGACATCCTGCACGGTTACGGCGAAGCGGGGATCACGATGTTCCTCCTCCAATCCTTGCCCCACTGCCGTCCCGCCGAATATGAGAGCTGGTTGCGAGACCGCGGGCTGGAGGCCTTCGACGTGCAGGACCGTGTCGTTCGAGACGGACGGCCGCCCGCCGAGCCGCTCCCTGCGCCGGACGGCCGGGAGATCGCCGTCGAGCGCGTCACCGACGGCATCGCCGACGAGTGGGCGACATTCCTGCAGCGGGTGTACCGCCTCGACACCGGCCCCTGGCTCCAGAAGCTGATCGGCCGGCCGGGCTGGTCGCAGTACGTCGCCCGGGAGAACGGCGAGACCGTCGCCGCGCGCGGGATGTTCATCGGTCCTGACGGCACCGCCTGGTTCGGCATGGACGGCCCGGTCCCCGGGTTGACGACCAAGGACTACGCGCCGGACGCGGCCATCTGCGCGTTCATGGTCGAGGACGGCCTCGTCCAGGGAGCGACCTCGTTCATAGCCGACATCGAGGTCGCATCGCCCGACATGGACACGCCCGCGCACGACTACTTCGGCCGGCTCGGCTTCGGGCGGCCGTATGTCCGCACGCACTACGCGAGGATCTGAAGCTCAGCGCGCCGTGTACGAGGCGGCCTGGACGTAGCTGCCGTCGGACCGGCGCGGGTCGGGGTTCACCGTCCAGGCCGCGACGGCATCCCCGTGGCCCGAAACGGCGATCGACGCCTCTCCGCCGATCAGACAGCGATGCTGGAAGCAGTCGGCCCCGACGGGCGAGAGATCGATCCCCTGCGGATCGGCTTCGGCCCCGGCCAGCAACTCGCTGCGGACCCGCTCGCGTTCGTCGGCCGAGAACATGGCGCGACTGTATGGCTTGACAGACAGGCCGGTGTATGTATATAACCTGTGAGTTATCTAACCAGAAGGTTCTCTATGACGACCGACGCTCTCACCGTGACGTTCTCGGCCCTCGCGGATCCAACCCGCCGGGCGATCCTCTCCCGTCTGTGCGAGGGGCCTGCGACCGTCAAGGAGCTCTCGGCACCGTTCAAGATCAGCGGTCCTGCCGTCTCCAAGCATCTTCGCGTGCTCGAGCGGGCCGGGCTGATCGCGCGAGGCCGCGCGGCGCAATGGCGTCCGTGCCGGCTCGAGGCGGCGCCGCTGAAGGAGGTCGCGGAG
>DATDDZ010000085.1:0-5766 GCA_036523555.1 Gaiellaceae bacterium | reverse complement strand
CGTTCCGGACGAGCGGCGAGCGCCGCACGATCTCCGTCGTCGAAGCGGGGTAACGCCCCGTGTTCCACGACCGCGCCCGCATCCACGTGCAGGCGGGTCGCGGCGGTGACGGCAGCCTGCACTTCCGGCGCGAGAAGCACGTGCCGAAGGGCGGGCCGGACGGCGGCGACGGCGGCCCCGGCGGCGACGTGGTCCTCGTCGCTGATCGCGACCTGCGCGACCTGTCCTCGTTTCGCGCAAAGCGGCGGTTCCGCGCCGCAGACGGCGAGCCCGGTCGCGGCGCGCTGAAGCACGGTGCGACCGGCGAGACGGTCGAGTTGCCCGTGCCGGCGGGAACACAGGTGCTCGACGAGGACGGCCGCCTGATCGCGGATCTCGCCGCGCCCGACGCGCGCGTCGTCGTCGCGCGGGGTGGGCTGCCCGGCCGCGGCAACAAGCACTTTGCGTCGCCGACCCGAAGGACCCCTCGCTTCGCCGAGACGGGCCTGCTCGGCGAAGAGGCGACGCTCGATCTCCGGCTCAAGCTCCTGGCGGATGCCGCTCTCGTCGGTTTGCCGAACGCCGGCAAGTCGTCGCTCCTGACCCGCATCTCCAACGCCCGGCCGAAGGTGGCGGAGTATCCGTTCACGACGCTCGCACCCGTGCTCGGGACGGTCGACGCGCCCGACGCGACGCGCCAGCTCACGGTCGCGGACGTGCCGGGGCTGATCGAGGGCGCGAGCGAGGGTGTCGGGCTCGGCCACGAGTTCCTCGCCCATCTCGAGCGGGCGAGCCTCCTCCTGCACGTGATCGACTCGTCCGAGGACGACACGGCCGAGCGCTTCGCGACGATCGATCGTGAGCTCGAGGCCTATGGCGCCGGCCTGGAGGAGAGGCCGCAGGCGGTCGTCCTGAACAAGACCGACCTTCGCCCCGACCCTCCGCCGTTCGACGTCGAGGACGACCGCATCGCGCGCGTGTTCCGCGTCTCGTGCGCCACCGGAGCCGGCATCGAGGAGCTGCGCCGCGCGCTGTTCGAGCTCTGCCCGGCACAGGACGCGGCGACGTCGGCCGGAGACGGCCTCGTCGATTTCCTGGTCTACCGCCCGCAGCCGGGCGGCCGGCGGTTCCGCATCCTGCGCACCGACCGCGGCTTTCGGATCGTCGGGCAGCCGCCGGAAGCTGAAGAGGAGCTTGCTGCCGCGCTCAGAGCAGCGGGCGCGCGGACGGGCGATGCCGTGGAGATCGACGGCGAGATGCTCGAAGTCACGTGACAGGCCTGTTCGGGGGCTCATTCAATCCTCCGCACAACGGGCACGTCGCCCTGGCCGAGGCTGCCGCACGGCACTTCCGCCTCGAGGCGCTCGTCGTGCTCGTCTCTGTCCGGCCCGGTCACAAGGAGGTTCAGCTCGACGCCGAAACGCGCCGGCGGCTCGCGGAGGCGGCGTTCCCGGACTACGAGGTCGAGCTGGACCCTCACGAGCGCACGGTCGACCTGCTGAAGAGCGGGCGATGGAGCGATCCCCTGTTCCTGATTGGCGCCGACGAGTTCGCCGACTTCCTGACCTGGAAGGATCCCAACGGGGTCGTCGCCCGTGCCAGGCTGGGGGTCGCGACGCGGCCCGGCTACCCGCTGGAGCGACTGGACCCGATTCTGACGAGGCTCGACCAACCAGACCGGGTCGAGCTGTTCGAAATCGAGCCGCTGCCGATCTCTTCTCGCGAGATCCGCGACCGCGCGGCGCGCGGCGAGCCGATCGGCGACGTCGTCCCCGCCGCCGTCGCCGAGCTGATCGAGTCGCTCGGCCTCTACCGGGCCCCCGGCTACACTTCTGCCGGAACCGGAGAGGCCTGAAGCCACACTGACGTCACTCGAACAAGCACGCCGCATCGCCGGGCTGGCCCAGAACAAGCTGGCGCAGGACGTTGTCATCCTCGACATGCGCCCGGTTTGCTCCTACACGGATTTCTTTGTCATCTGCACGGGCCAGAACCCGCGGCAGACGACGGCGATCTACGACGAGGTGCACGCCGCGATGAAGCACGACGACGGGCGCATGCTGCCGAAGGCCGTCGACGGGCAGCGTGAGGCGACCTGGATCGTCGCCGACTACCTCGACGTCGTCCTCCACATCTTCACCCCTGATGCGAGGGCCTATTACCGGCTCGAGGACCTCTGGGGCGACGTTCCGTCAGTCGAGGTCGCGGCGGGCTAGAGCCCCCGGCGCCTCGACGATGGTGCGAGGCAGCCGCTCGAGCACGCGTGGCAGGTACCAGTTCCAGTCCCCGAGCAGCTTCATCGACGCCGGCAGCAAGACCGCGCGCACGATGGTCGCGTCGATCAGCACGGCAGCCGCGAGCCCGACGCCGGCCTCCTTGACGTCGAGCGACGACAACGAACCGAAGATGGAGAACACTGCGAACATCACGAGGGCCGCGCTCGTCACGACTCCTGCGGTGTGTGTGATCCCGTAGCGCACCGCGTCGTCGCTCGACATGCCCGAGTCCACGCCCTCCCGCACCCGGCTGAGGATGAAGACGTGGTAGTCCAGCGAGAGCCCGAAGAGCACGACGAACAGGAACAGAGGCAGCCAGGAGATGATCGAGCCGTTCGAGGTGAAGCCGAGGAGCGGCTCGGCCCAGTGGTGTTGGAAGACGAGGACGAGGACGCCGTACGCCGCGCCGACCGACAGCAGGTTGAGAACGATCGCCTTGAGCGGCACGACGATCGACCTGAAGGCACGAGCAGTGCGTCCGGTCGGTGCCGAGCCGATGACCGCGCGCGCTACGACCGAGAAGGCCGCGGCCGCCAGGCTGTTGAAGACCTTCGTCCCGCTCCCACTGCGATCGCGACGAAAGCGAGCCAGCCGATGATCGCCCGCCACGGATGACGCGTGCTCCAGCGGCCAATCGTCGCCACGGACCGCACCGTCCGAGTCTAGACCCCTTGCATCTGTTCTCAGCCTTCCCGGTGCTTGAGGGCGGACTCCTGGAGCTGCGCCGCTTCGAGCGAGAGCTCGCCCGAGCACACCTTCCCGTTCAGGTCGTTCTCGATCGCGTCGACCTGCGACGCGCGTGGGTAAGGCTCCGGCCAGAGATTGCGCGGATCGGTCGGATGCCCGCCGAGCTCGAGGCTGATCAGATGGTCCTCCTGAAAGTCTGAGCGCCTCCCACCGGCGCCGTATTCACGCATCTGTCTCACTTTGAGCTCGTTCGTGTAAGAAGTCGGAGGTCGGATCGTCTTCGTCCAGCCGCGCACGCAGATCGTCGACGCGACGTTCGCCTGCGTGACGTCCGGGTTGAGCACCCCGGGCGTGCGTGCCGGATCCGCGTGGTACGGCGACTTCGGCTGCGAGGCGTGGGGCCAGACGACCGCCAAGCCGAGGAGGAGGAGAGCCGTGGTGACGAGCAGAGCCCGCAGTGACATGCGCTCGACGGTGCGGATACGGTCTGCTCACCGCAAGGTGTCCTGGCTGGTCATGGCCCAGCCGCGCCTGTTGCTAGGTTGGACAACGTGTTGACGACCAACCAGAGGGGTGCCGTCACCGAAGCCGCAATCGTGAAGGCTGCGGTCGTAGCTCGGGATCGGAGTCTTTCGGCCTGTGATGGACGAGCGTTGCGACCTGATCCTGGATCTTCGGCCGCGCCTGCTGCGGGTGCAGTGTAAGACGGCTGTCGTGAAGGGCGAGATCATCGTCGTCCGGTGCTATTCGACGCGTCGAACTGCAACAGGTTTAGCCAAGAGGACATACAACGGCGAGGAGGTCGACGCTGTGGCGGCGTACGCCGCAGAGCTGGACAGGTGCTTCGTGATCCCGATCACACGAATCGACCGAATGACCACGTTGCAGCTCCGCCTTGAGCCCACTCGGAACAATCAGAGTAACGGGATCAACTGGGCGAACGACTTCGACTTCGCCGCTACACTGTCCCGGCTCAAGGGGCCATAGCTCAGCTGGGAGAGCGCTTGCATGGCATGCAAGAGGTCGCCGGTTCGAGCCCGGCTGGCTCCACTGGAAGGACCGGGGCCTTTGCGGCTTCTACCGCGAGGTTTCGCCGAGTGCGGCGACTTCGCGCCGTTCGGCCAAACGCTTCAGGGCCTGCGTCTCGATCTGGCGTACACGCTCACGGGTGAGCCCGAGCTTGCGGCCGATCTCCTCCAGGGAGTGAGGGTCGGGGTCACCGTCGAGCCCGAAGCGCAGCTTGACGACCTCGCGCTCACGTTCCGGCAGCGTCTCGACGGCGGTGCGGACGGCTTCCTCGGTGAGGCTGACGTGGACTTCCTCCGAAGGCTCGACCGCTTCTCCGGCGATGAGGTCGGCGAAGCTCGAGCTCCCCTCGGCGCCGACGGGTTTGTCGAGCGACGTGACTGCGCGTGCCGCGGTATGCACCTCCTGGACGTGCTTCAGCGAGAGGTTGGCCTTCGCGGCAATCTCCTCGTCGGTCGGGTCGCGCTCCAGCTTCGCGCTGAGCTCTCGCTCCGCGCGGGCGATCTTCTGCTCGCGCTCGACGATGTGGACGGGGATGCGGATCGTCCGCGCCTTGTTCGCGACGCCGCGCTGCACTGCCTGCCGGATCCACCACGTCGCGTAGGTGGAGAACTTGTAGCCACGGCGCCAGTCGAACTTCTCGACCGCGCGGATGAGGCCGATGATGCCCTCCTGGATCAGGTCGAGCAATGAGACCCCGTGCCCCTGGTACTTCTTCGCGATCGAGACGACCAGGCGGAGGTTCGAGTTGATCATCAGGTCCTTCGCCTCCTTGTCGCCGCGCTCGATCCGCTTCGCGAGCTCGACTTCCTCGGAGGCCGTCAGCAGCCTGTAGCGGCCGGCCTCATTGAGGAAGAGCTGGAGGGTGTCGGTCGTCGCAACGGCGAGGTCGTCGTTGACGTAGGTCTCCGGCTCGGCGTCCGCGCGGCCGCAGTCGTCCATGAGCGGAATGCCCCGCTCTTCGAGCTGCTCGAAGAATCCGGTTGTCTGATCCTCGTCGAGCTCCGCTTCGGCGAGGAAGTCGGTCACCGCGGAGAGGTTGAGGCAGCCCTGCTCCTCGCCCTGCTCCAGCAGTATCTGTAGGCGCTCGTCGAGGGTCATCGCGGTTCCCTTTCCACTTCGTCCGAACCCGTCATCCGGATTTTCACTCTTGTTGCAAAGACGTGTGCCAGGGGTCTCGGTTGGCCGCGTACCGTGGGTGCGATCCCACGAGGAGGACTCCCATGCTCCGACCTACGACTCGGTCGCTGGCGGGGGGAGCGGCCGGGATCGTCGCCGGCATAGCGCTCACGGCGGGCTCTGCGGGGAACCTTGCCCTGCCGCCGGCCGCCGAGCGGATCGACGCGGCTCATGTGCCGCCGCTGCTGACCCTGCCGGGGGAGCCAGTCACGTTGCGCTACGCGATCGTCTGCCACCCGAGGGAAGACGGCTTGCCGTGCGACGGCTCGGGTGTTGTTCACGTGCGCGCCGGACAGAATGGCCCGTTCCGAGCGTTCGCGCTCGAGCGCGGCAGCGATTCTGCCGGCGGACGCTACTTCGTCACGCTGCCGCCCTCGATCGCCGAGTCGACGGCGGGCTTCTCCTATTACGCCATCTTGCGCGACGAGGCGAGCGGCGCGGAGATCCCTGTTCCATCGGGAGGGGCAGTCGCGCCCCAGCGGAGCCTTTCGCTTCGTGAAGCGGTCGCTGTTCACCTCGGCAGCCATGCCTTCGGCCGCACACGCGCGCCCGACGCGCGCGTCGTGGACGCTCCATGGGGAAGCGGGACACGCGAGGCGGGTCTCGCCGGCTCGCGGGA
>DATDDZ010000084.1:0-3781 GCA_036523555.1 Gaiellaceae bacterium | reverse complement strand
GCTGGCCGCTGGTTTCGTTCTTCGTGCTGATCGTCGGTCTCGGCATGGCCGAGATCGCCTCGAAGTACCCGACCGCAGGCGGGCTCTACTACTGGTCGTCGAAGATGGGCGGGCCGAGCTGGGGCTGGTTCACGGGGTGGTTCAACCTGATCGGGCAGATCGCGGTCACGGCCGGCATCGACTACGGCGCCGCGACCTTCACCGACGCGCTGCTCCAGCTCTTGTGGCCGGGCACCTTCAAGGGCTCCGCGCACGAGGTGATCTACGTGTACGCGGTCATCCTCGGGCTGCACGCGCTGATGAACATCTTCAGCGTCAAGCTGGTCGCGCTGCTGAACGACATCTCCGTCTGGTGGCACTGTCTAGGGGTCTTGATCATCGTCGGCTTCCTCGTGTTCAAGCCGGACCACCACCAGTCGTTCTCCACGGTCTTCGGCCACACCCTCAACAACAGCGGCTGGGGGCACAACTGGCTCTGGTTCGTGCTGCTGCTAGGGCTCTTGCAGGCCCAGTACACCTACACCGGCTACGACGCGTCGGCGCACATGAGCGAGGAGACGCAGGACGCCTCCCGTGCGGCCGCGCGCGGGGTGATCATGTCGATCGTCGTCTCGGCGATCTTCGGCTACATCCTCGCGCTCGGGGTCACGTTCGCCATTCAGGGCAGCATTCTCAACACGGCGAACCAAGGCGTCTTCGCCGTCAAGGCCGTCTACCTCGACGCGCTCGGCCTGACGGCGGCCAAGGTGATGCTCGCCATCACGGTGGGAGCGCAGTTCTACTGCGGCATGTCGTCGATCACGTCCGCCTCCCGGATGCTCTACGCGTTCTCCCGTGACCGCGCGACTCCGGGGCACCAGCTCTGGCGCCGACTCAACCGTGAGCGGGTGCCGTACTTCGCCGCGATCGCGATCGCCGTGCTCGCGTTCCTGGCGGCATTCCCCGCGTACTTCGGCACGAGCGGCTACACGGCTTATGTCGCGGTCACCTCGATGGCGGTGATCGGCCTCTACGTCGCCTACGCGATCCCGATCTACCTCCGCCTGCGGCACGGCGACTCGTGGGAGCCCGGCGAGTGGAACCTCGGGCGCCGCTACAAGCTCGTCGGCTGGACGGCCGTCATCTGGATCGGGTTCATCTCGATCCTGTTCATCCTCCCGACCGGCCCGCACGGCGTGCCGTGGCACCCGGACAAGTTCAAGTGGACGCTCTTCAACTACTCGCCGATCGGCATGGGCGGGACGCTCCTGCTCGTGGGGGCCTGGTGGCTTCTGTCGGCGAAGAAGTGGTTCAAGGGCCCGATCCGCCAGGGCACGGAGGAAGAGCTCGCGCGCATCGAGGCCGAGTACGGGGAGACCACTCCGCCGGTGGCAACTCCTGCTTCGTAAGGTCGATCGAGTCGGAGGGAGCCGCCCGCGGCGGCTCCCTCTTCTCCCCCCATGCTGACCCTCGAAGAGCTCAAGCACGACGTCGAGACCGGGTCGATCGACACGGTCGTCGTCGCGTTCACCGACATGCAGGGCCGGCTGATGGGGAAGCGCGTGCACGCGGAGTACTTCCTCGAGGAGAACGTCGCGGCTGAGGGCGTCGAGGGCTGTAACTACCTGCTCGCCCTCGACATGGAGATGGACCCGATTCCCGGCTACTCCATCGCCAGCTGGGAGCAGGGCTACGGCGACTTCGGGATGAAGCCGGACCTCGCGACGCTGCGGCGCATCCCGTGGCTCGAGGGGACCGCGCTCGTCCTCTGCGACGTCGTGTGGCACGACGGGTCACCCGTCGTCCCATCCCCGCGGCAGGTGCTGAAGGCGCAGGTCGAACGGGCCAGGAGGGCAGGGTTCGAGCCCATGATCGGGTCCGAGCTCGAGTTCTACCTCCTGCGGGAGACCTTCGCGGAGGCGCACGCGAAGCGCTACCGGGACCTCACTCCCTCGGTGCCGTACATCCTCGACTACCACGTGCTCGCGACCACGTACGACGAGCCGCTGCTGCGCCAGATCCGGAACGGGATGCAAGGCGCGGGCATCAGGGTCGAGAGCTCGAAGGGGGAGGCGTGGCCCGGCCAGCAGGAGGTCAACTTCCGCTTCGCCGACGCGGTGACGATGGCGGACAACCACTCCGTCTACAAGAACGGGGCGAAGGAGATCGCGTTTCTGAACGGCTGCTCGATCACGTTCATGGCGAAGCCCGACCACACGTGGATCGGGAGCTCGTGTCACATCCACGCCAGTCTCTGGCGCGACGGCGAGAACCTGTTCGCCCGCGACACGAAGGTGTTCGAGCAGTTCCTCGCCGGATGGATCGCGTGCGCGCGCGAGCTCGCCGTCTTCGTGGCGCCGACGATCAACTCGTACAAGCGCTACACGGCGGGCTCGTGGGCGCCGACGACGCTCGCGTGGGGGCACGACAACCGCACCTGCGGCTTCCGGATCGTCGGGCACGGTGCGGCTCAGCGAATCGAGACCCGCATCCCGGGTGGAGACGTCAACCCGTACCTCGCCTTCGCCGCGCTGATCGCGGCCGGGCTACACGGGATCGAGCAGGGCCTGCCACTCCCGCCGGCACTCGAGGGGAACGCCTACGAGTCAGATGCGGAACGTTTCCCGTCGACGTTGCGCGAAGCGGTCGACGCGCTCGAGCACGGCACGATGGCGCGCGGCGCCCTGGGCGACGACGTCGTCGATCACTACCTGAACTACGCCCGGACGGAGCAGCGCCTGTTCGACCAGGTCGTGACCGACTACGAGCGGGAGCGTCTTTTCGAGCGAGGCTAGAGCTCCCGGCCCCAGCGGGTCGGGTCGAAGCCGAACGTCTCGGCGAGATCCTTCCGCCCGGCGTTGACGGCCGCCGCGCGCGTCGCGCTGTAGTTCCAGACCGTCTCCTGGTGGTCGCCCTCCAGGCGGTGGATCTCGAGCGCGTCCGGCTCGTGCCCCTCGACGTACTCGAACGCAAAGTCGGCGGCCTCGAGGAAGTTCGGGTTCTCGTAGAGGGCTATGCGACGTTCGCGCCCCGGCTCGAAATGAACCTCGAACACCTTGTAGACGGGCTCCCCGGGGGACATGGGCACCACGGCCGCCTCGAGCTCGGGCTCCGGCTCGAGGCCGAGCCCATGCTGCTCGGCGAGAGCGCCGGCGAGCTGTGCGCCGGAGACGAGGCCGCCCGAGACGAGGATCTCGCCGAGACGGCCACGGTTCTCCTCCTGCCGGGTCAACGCCTCGCCGAGCTGATCCTCGGTCAGGACACCCTGATCCAGTAGCACCTTGCCGAGCGGGCGCCACGGCCGGTCCGCCCCGAGCTCGGGCGGATCGGCGAGCACGAGCGGCGGATCGTCCCCTTTTACGGCTCCCTCGACCTCGGCCTCGGCAGCCGCCGTCGCACTGAGACGCACGCCGTGCTGCTCCGACAGGACGCGCGCGAGCGTGAACGCGGACAGGTACCCGTTTGCGACGATTATCTGGCCGAGCAGGCGACCGCTTCTCGCCTGTTCGCGGAGCGCCTGCTCAAGCTCGTCCTCCGTGATCAGGTTCTCTTCGAGCAGGACCTGGCCCAGCTCGCGCCAGAGGAATCGTGGGGCAGCTCCTTCCATCCCCTCCTTATCGGCACGGAGGCGCTAGTAGTTCAGTCCTTCTCCGCGTGCCATCACGCGGACCGTGTCTGCGAGAAGCGCGAGGTCGAGCCGGACGAGCTTCCACCCGCCGAGCTGCCGGCAGGACGAGACGTACTCGAGGTCGAGATCGGCGAATCGGCCTCCGCTGCCTTTCGTCACCTGCGCGGGCCCGGT
>DATDDZ010000083.1:0-7518 GCA_036523555.1 Gaiellaceae bacterium | reverse complement strand
GGTCCGACGCGCCCGTCCCACGCTTGTCGAAGCGAATCCGGCGCATGAGCGGGCGGCCCCGCTCGATGGCGGCACGGATCTCCTCAGGGAGTTGCGCAAACTCCAGGAAGTCGACAGTCGCGGCGTCGAGCCCCAGAATCTGGACCAGATCGAAGCGACCGTGGCCCCACACCTTGTAGGCGATGTGGACGTCGCCGCTCTTCGCGTACCTGGTCTCCGGAACCTCCAGGGGAACGTCCACCCCCGGAACTCTTAGCGCGTTCGGCGCGCCCGCGCACCCATTCCGGCCGCCGGGGTCGCGCGGCCTTCCGAAGTCGCCCCGGGCAACTCTGCGGCGTCGGTCGGCGGGCGTACACTCGCACTTGTGAAGCGCGCCGTCCTGGCCGTCCTGCTGCTGGCGCTCCTCACAGGGGGCTGCGGCGGCGCGAGGACGGTGACGAAGACCGTGACGGTGACGACCGCGAAGCCCGGGGCGGGGCCTCCGGGGCAACAGACGTTCTTCGGACACATCCGGTCGTTTAAGCGCAAGGGAAGCGGATACGTGTTGCGCTTCGACCCGGAGTGGTTCCTCAGCGGCGTGACGGCGAACGTCGCCGCCGCGCAGGACGGCGCCGTCGAGCCGGGCCAGCCCGTCCCTAACGACAACTACCGCGTCGACGAAAGCCACCGGGTGTTCACCTACAAGGTGCCTGCGAACGCCCACGTCACCGTGATCACGAAAGCGCCGACGGGAACGCCGATCACGGTCGCACGGCTCGCGGAGATCGTCGACGGCACGAGCAAGCTCAAGCTCTTCGAGCCGCTCGAGAGCGGGGTCTGGATCCTCGTCCACATCGATACCGTCCGCTCGCTCGACCAGCAGTACCAGCCCTGAGCGCATGAGGTCGCTCGGCGCAGAGATTCCCTCCTATGACGCGCCGTCGACCGAGGAGATCGCGCGGAGCACGGGCATTCCGGCGGGCGAGATCGTCCGCTTCGACGGCAACACCTCGCCGCACGCGCTGCGGTCTACCCGCGCAGAGGCGCTCGCCGAGGAGCTCGCCCGCATCCACACCTACCCACACGGCGGCTACCCGAGGTTGCTCGACGCGATCGCGGGCTATGCGGGCGTCTCGGCCGAGAACGTCGTCATCGGCGCCGGAGCGGATGACCTGATCATGCTCGTGACGCGCTCGTTCGCGGGACCGGGCGACCGCGTCGCGGTCGCGAACGACCCGACCTATCCGATGTTCGACATCGCGGTCCGGGTCGCCGGCGCGGACGTCTCCGACGTCGAGCCGGCGCTCACGATCTGCTGCAGGCCGAACAATCCGACAGGTGAGCTCGGGGAGCTTCCGGACGCGCGCCCGCTCCTGGTCGACGAGGCGTACTACGAGTACTCCGGCGAGTCGGTCGTCGACCTGATCGACGACGGCGTTGTCGTTCTCCGAACGTTCTCGAAGGCGTTCGGCCTCGCCGGCGCGCGCGTCGGCTACGCCCTCGCCGGCTTCGACGTCGCGGCGGAGCTGAACCGGCGCCAGCATCCGGCGCCGCTGTCCACCCTCTCGGCCGCGCTTGCGCTCGCGGGGCTCGCGTCGCCGCCGGACGTCGGGGCGATCCTCGAGGAACGCGAGCGCTTCGCGGCCGCGCTCGGGACACTCGGCTACGAGCCGTGGCCGTCGCGCGCGAACTTCCTGTACGTCCCGGTCGATGATCCGGGGGCCCTCGCGGACGCCCTTCTTCGCCGCGGCCTCGCGGTGCGGCCTGTGCGAGGCGGCATCCGGATCACCATCCGGACCGAGCAGGACGACGACCGCCTGCTCGACGCGCTTCAGTCGTCGTAGACCGCGTTCCCGGTCTCGGGATCGAAGAAGTGAAGGCGGGTCGTGTCGACCACGAGGTCGATCGGTCGTGCCTCGGCGGCGCGGGTCTCGCGATCGAGGCGCGCGACCCAGACGTTGCCCCTCGACTCCGTGGTCGCCGCGGCGACCTCGACGGCGTCCTCGCCCACGGCTGCCTTGACGTCTTCGCCCCGGATCGGCCTGCCGCCGATGTCGAAGTGGGCAAAGACCTCGGAGCCCATGTCCTCGCGGATGTCGACGACGGACGACAACTTCGCGCCCTCGGCTGCTCCGCCGGTGAGCTCCGCGTCCTCGATGTCCTCGGGGCGGATGCCGAGGATCAGCCGCTTGCCTTCGAAGCGCGTCAGAGCCGGCCGGATGCCGAGGACCTTTTCGGGGACGGCGAGCGTGCGCTCTCCGAGGTCGGCGACGTAGCCGCCGTTCGACCGGCGCAGGTCGACGCCGACGAGGTTCATCGCCGGCGAGCCGATGAACTCGGCGACGAAGAGGTTCCGCGGCCTGTCGTAGAGCTCCTGGGGCTTGGAGAGCTGTTGGAGGACGCCCTCGCGCATGATCGCCACGCGGTCGCCGAGCGTCATCGCCTCCACCTGGTCGTGCGTGACGTAGATCGTCGTCACGTCGAGCTCGCGTTGGAGTCGCGCGATCTCGGCGCGCATCTCCACGCGCAACTTGGCATCGAGGTTCGAAAGGGGCTCGTCCATCAGGAACGCGCGCGGCTCGCGCACGATCGCTCGCCCCATGGCGACGCGCTGTCGCTGCCCGCCCGACAGCGTGCGCGGCTTCTTCGGGAGCACGTCGCCCAGCCCGAGCGTCCTGGCAGCGCGCTCGACCCGGTCACGCCGCCCGTCCTTCTTCATGCCTCGAAGCTTGAGGCCGAAGGCAATGTTGTCGAACGCGCTCATGTGGGGGTAGAGAGCGTAGTTCTGGAAGATCATCGCGATGTCGCGATCTTTCGGCGGCAGCCGGTTCACGACCTCGCCGCCGATGATCACCCGTCCCTCCGTGATCGGCTCGAGACCGGCCACCATCCGAAGCGCGCTCGTCTTACCGCACCCGCTCGGGCCGACCAGGACGATGAACTCACCGTCCTCGATCTCGAGGTCGAGCTCCGACACCGCCCGGGTCCCGTCCCCGTAGACCTTCGTCAGTTTCTCGAGGGTGATCTCCGCCATCGGCGAAATCGCCGGAACTTTATTACGATCGAGCCAGGGTGGAGGCACTCGCCGGGGCACGGCCGCGCGGGAGGCGCTGGACGAACCTGTTCGAGCGCCCGGGCGTCCTTGCGTCTGTCCTCATCTCGCCGGCGGTCATCTTCGTGCTCGTCCTCGTCGGCGGCCCGCTGGCCCTCGCCATCTGGTTGAGCTTCACGAACGCCACGACAGGATTGCACGGGAAGTGGGTCGGGCTCGCGAACTTCCGGCACGAGTGGGGGAACCCGGCGTTCCAGCACGCCGTGTGGCACACCTTCCTGTTCACGGTCATCTCCCAGGCGATCGTCCTCGTCGGCGCCGGCCTGATCGCCCATGCCCTGATGAAGAACTTCCGCGGCAAGTGGCTGCTGCGCTTTCTCATCCTGCTTCCGTGGGCCGCGCCTATCGCATTGAGCCTGATGGCGTGGAAGTGGATGTTCGACACCAGCTACTCGATCTTCAACTGGACGCTCATCCACTTCCACCTGGTGGACAAGGTCTCGCCCCCGCAGTACCTCGCCACCTCGAAGCTCGCGATCGGATCGGTCATCGCCGTGCACGCGTGGCGGATCCTCCCGTTCGCGGTCGTCATTTTCCTCGCCGGGCTCGCCTCCATCCCGAAGGAGGTGGACGACGCGGCGGCCATCGACGGGGCGACCGGCCTCCGCAAGTTCTGGTCGGTGACACTGCCGCTGCAGTTGCCGATCGCGACCGTGGCGCTCCTTTTCGGGATCGTCTTCACCGCGACCGACATGGCCGTCGTCTACATCCTCACGCAGGGAGGGCCGCCTCCGTCCTTCAGCACGGAGATGGTCACGACGTGGGCCTACAAGACGGGCGTCGAGTCGGGCTCGCTGGGGCCGGGCGCGGCAATATCGCTCTTCCTGCTGCCGGTCCTCGCCGTCGTCACCATCGCGATGCTCCTGTTCGCCCGGAAACGCGAGGTGGCCTGATGGAAGCCTTTGGCCGCGCCGTGCGTGAGAAGGGCCTCTCGTATCTGATCGTCGGCCCGTTCGCGATCGTCCTCGCGTTCCCGTTCTACGTGATGGTGATTACGGCGTTCAAGAACCAGACGGAGTTCTACGACCCCAGCGTCACCCCGTACTGGTTCGGGAAGCACAGCCCGACCTGGGCCAACGCGTCGTACCTCTTCCACCAAACCGAGTACCCGACGTGGCTCGAGAACACTGCGATCGTGGGCGTGTGCGTCGTCGCCATCACGCTCGTCCTCGCCTTGCCGGCCGGTTATGCCCTTGCGCGGCTCGCCGGGCGGGTTGGTCAGAGCCTCGGCGTCGGAATCTTCCTGACCTACCTGGTCCCGCCGACCCTGCTCTTCATCCCGTTCTTCGCGGTGATCAAGCAGGCGCACCTGACGGACTCCATCTGGTCGCTCGTGCTCGTGTACCCGTCGTTCACGGTCCCGTTCTCGACCTGGCTTCTGATGGGCTTCTTCAAGACGATCCCGCAGGAGCTCGAGGACGCAGCCCGCGTCGACGGTGCGTCACGCCTGAAGACGCTAACGCGGGTCGTCTTCCCGATCTCGATCCCCGGCATCCTCACCGTGGTGATCTTCTCGTTCTCGCTCGTCGTGAACGAGTTCGTCTACGCCTTCACGTTCATCTCGCCCTCGAACCAGAAGATGGTGTCGACGGGCGTGTACACCGACCTGATCCGCGGCGACCTGCCGGAGTGGGGCGCGATCATGGTCGCCGCGCTCATCCCGAGCATCCCACTCGCGCTGCTTTACAACACGTTCCTCGACCGCTTCATCGCCGGCTTCACAGGTGGAGCCTTTCGCTGAGCGGAGAGAAAGGAGGGGAAGTGGCAAGTTCAGACGATCCGAGCCGTCGAGAAGGGAGGTACGACCGCCGCGAGTTGCTCCGGAAGGCCGGCGTTGGGGCCGCTTCGGTCGGGGTCGCCGGGACGGGCTTCGGCCAGGCGTTCTACGGGCCGCTGAGGTTCAAGGGCCGCTGGCTCAAGGGTGACCTCTCGCTGATCACGTGGGCTCATTTCGTGCCCTCGTTCGATGTCTGGCTCGACAAGACGTGGGCCCCGCAATGGGGCCAGCAGAACGACGTCCAGGTGAAGGTCGATCACATCCTCAACACACTGCTGCCCGCACGCGCTCAGGCCGAGGTGGCCGCCAACAGTGGGCACGACATCTTCTTCGACCTCGCCCCGCGACCGCAGTACGAGGACAACGTCATCGACCACAACGAGATCGTCCAGGAGGTCCAGCGGAAGGTCGGCAAGATCGGCAAGATCGCGCATCGCGCGACGTACAACCCGAAGACGAAGAAGTACTTCGCCTTCTCCGACAACTATGTCCCGGACCCGGTCGTTTGGCGGCACGACATCTGGAACGGGATCGGCATGTCACCGAACACGTGGGACAGCGTGCGCCAGGCGGCTCCGAAGCTGAAGGCCGCCGGCCATCCGCTCGGCATCGGTCAGTCCGCCGAGCTCGACTCGAACATGGCGCTGATGTCGTTCCTCATGTGCTTCGGCTCCTTCGTCCAGGACGCGAAACACCGTGTCACGATCAAGAACAAGCACACGGTGGAGGCCCTGAAGTTCATGGCCGACATCTACCAGAAGGGCGAAACCGACGAGATCTTCGGCTGGGATCCCGCGGGCAACAACAACTTCCTCTACTCGGGGAAGGGCTCGCTGATCCTCAACGCGATCTCGGCGACCCGCACACCCGAGGACCGGGGCCTCCCCTTCGCGAACGACCTCTGGATCTGGCCGGTCCCCCGAGGGCCGCACGGGCGGTTGGGCTACGAGCACGTGATGGGCGTCTGGTGGGTCTGGAAGTTCTCCCAGAACCAGCCGGCGGCGAAGAAGTTCCTCGCCGATCTCGAGATCAACTACAGGGACGCCTTCCTCGCGTCGAAGTTCTACAACTTCCCCAGCTTCCCGGGCGCGCTTCCCTTCAAGGAGATTCGGAAGCTCGTCGCGCAGGACAAGCACAAGCCGCAAGGCAAGTACGGCATCCTCACGACGATCGCGGAGAAGTACACGACGAATCCCGGCTATCCCGGGTACAGCAACGCCGCCTTCGGCGAGATGTTCAGCAAGTTCCTGATACCGCAGATGTTCGCGCAGGTCTCGCAGAAGAAGATGAGCGCAGAGGACGCGGTCAACGCCGCCGACCACGACATCAAGCAGATCTACGCCAAGTGGCGGAAGCTCGGAAAGATCTGAGGTGAGCTGAGGTGGGGCGGCGGCCGCCAGGCGCGGCCGCCGCCCCCGCCGGGTGCCGACCTGTGCGGCTTCTAAGCTGAGCCGATGCTGCAGGAGCGCACGCTTTTCGCACAGCGGTGGAGGCTGCCCCGCGCTCGGATAGGAGCGGTGGTCGCCCTCGCGCTTGCGGCCGGCTTCGTGACCTGGATCGCCGTTCGATCAGGCTCGAGCGGTGGCCCCCCGGCCCGTGTCACGGTCACGGCTGCCTCTCAACCGCGAGTCGTCTCCGCCGCCGATCTCCGGGCCGCTGCCGCGGCGATCGGGCACCCGCTCTATTGGGCCGGGCCGCGGCTCGGCACTCGCTACGAGTTGACGAGAGCGGCGGGGGGAAACGCCTACGTGCGCTATCTCCCACCGAACGTTCGAGCCGGCGACCGGCGCGCTGAGTTCCTCGCCGTCGGCACCTATCCCGTTCGCAACCCCTTTGCACAGACCAGGGCCGCCGGTCGCCGCCATGGCGCGGTCACCCTGAAACTCCCCGGGGGAGGCATCGCCGTCTACGACCGGACGCGGCCCACCAGCATCTACTTCGCATATCCCGGCTCGAACGTGCAGGTAGAGGTCTATTCACCCCGCGGCCAGGTCGCCCGGAATCTCGTCCTCGCCGGGCAGGTCGTGGCCGTCGGCTAGAGGAACCGAGGCATGAGCCTGCTCGCCGCGTGGCTCCTGTTTCCGCTGGTCTTGTGGGTGCTCGCTCTCGGCTGCGGCCTCCTGCTCGAGCGGGCTTCGGGAGCTCGTATGCCGGGCTCGCTACTCGCGCCCGCAGGAATCGCGGCGATCATCGCCGTTGCCGGTTTCACGACATGGAGTGATGCCACCGCGTCGCTGACGGTGCCGGCGATTGTCGCTCTGTCCGTGGCCGGGCTCATGTCCGGGTTGTGGGAGCGCATCTCTCGCCGCGCGGGCTTGCCTCTCGCGGCCACTGGTCTCGTCTTCTGCGCCTATGCGGCGCCGGTCGTCTTGTCCGGCCAGGCAACGTTCGCCGGCTACATCAAGCTCGACGACACTGCGACGTTCCTCGCGCTGACCGATCGCGTCATGCAGCACGGGCACAGCCTCGCCGGACTGATGCCGTCGTCGTATGAAGCGACCCTGTCGGTCAACCTCGCCCACGGTTATCCCGTCGGCGCGCTCCTGCCGTTCGGCACCGCCCGAGCGCTCGTCGGGGTGGACGGAGCCTGGGTCTTCCAGCCGTACCTCGCCTTCCTCGCGGCGATGCTCGCGCTGGTCCTCCTCGAGCT
>DATDDZ010000082.1:0-3849 GCA_036523555.1 Gaiellaceae bacterium | reverse complement strand
GGCGGGCGCTACGACGGTCTGATCGAGGAGATCGGCGGCTCGCCGACCCCGGCGATCGGGTTCGGTGCCGGCATCGAGCGCCTGCTGCTCTCGCTCGAGAACGGAGAGCGGACCGCTGAAGGCATCGACGTGTTCTTCGTCATGGACGACGGGGGTGACCGCATGCGAGTGCTGCCCCTGCTCGCCGAGCTCAGGCGGCGGGGGGTCTCGTCGGACCTCGACTACGCGCACCGTTCGGTCAAGGGACAGCTGACCCAGGCCGGGCGCCTCGGCGCCGCGAAGACGATCCTCGTCCGCGGCGACGCTGCCGTCGTCCGCGAGCACGGCCGCGAAGACTGGGAAGCGCCGCTCGATCGGCTTGTCGAGAGGATCGCGCCCTGAAGCGGTGGCGTGATCTCTACGCGGGGGAAGTTCGCGCCGACCGGGTCGGGACGAAGGTGATCGTCGCGGGCTGGGTTGCGCGGCGCCGCGATCACGGTGGCCTCGTCTTCATCGACCTCCGTGACCACACCGGCATCGTCCAGCTCGTCGTCAACCCCGAGCACGCGCGGGAGGCCGCGGTCACCGCGCACGAGCTCCGCTCGGAGTTCGTCGTCCGCGCACGCGGCGAGATCGTCCGGAGAGCTCCGGAGGCCGTCAACCCGAACATCCCCACGGGCGAGGTCGAGATCCAGGTGGACGAGCTCGAGCTCGTCGCCCGCTCCGCGCCCCTGCCGTTCCAGCTCGACGATGAGGGCGTCGAGGAGCCGGTCCGCCTTCGCTACCGCTACCTCGACCTGCGTCGAGATCGGATGCAGCGGAACCTCCGGCTGTCCGCAACCGTGATCTCCGCGATCAGGCGGTCGATGGAGGAGCAGGGGTTCATCGACGTGTGGTCGCCCTCGATGACGCTCGGGACGCCGGAGGGGGCGCGCGACTTCCTCGTGCCCGTCCGTCTGCAGCCGGGAAAGTTCTTCGCCCTCGCCCAGTCCCCTCAGCTGTTCAAGCAGGCGTTCATGATCGGGGGGCTCGACCGTTACTACCAAATCGCAACCTGCTGGCGAGACGAGGACCTGCGCGCCGACCGGCAGTTCGAGTTCCGGCAGCTCGACCTCGAGCTCGCGTTTCCGACGCGCGAGGACGTGCTGGACGTGCTGGAGCAGATCGTGGTGGCGTCGTTCGAGTCGCTCGGCAGGACAGCGCCGGCCCGACCGTTCCCGCGGCTGGCCTACGCCGACGCGATGCTCCGCTACGGATCGGACAAGCCCGACGTGCGGTTCGCGCTCGAGATCCAGGAGGCCACGGACGTGACGAGGGGCTCCGAGTTCGGGGTCTTCGCCAACGCCGAGACGGTCCGCTTTGTCGTCGCGCCGAAGGCGTTCTCGCGCGGCGAGCTGCAGAAGCTCGAGGTGCTCGCGAAAGAGTGGGGCGCGAAGGGGCTCGCGTATCTCGTGGTCGACGACTCGGGAGAAGTCCGATCGCCGATCGCGAAGTTCCTGTCGGAGACGGAGCTCGACACGTTTCGGGCGGAGCCGGGCTCCACGGTTCTCTTCGCGGCCGACTCGACCGCGATGGTCGAGCGCGTCCTCGGCGCGGTGCGCACGCATCTCGGGAACGAGCTCGACCTCATTGACTCCGACCGCGACGAGCTGCTCTGGGTCGTCGACTTCCCGCTGTTCCTGAAGGACGAGGACACGGGGCAGTGGACGTTCGTCCACCACCCCTTCACGAGCCCGATCGAGGGTCACGAGGACCTGATCGAGAAATCTCCCGGCTCCGCGCTCAGCCAGCACTACGACCTGATCTGGAACGGGTGGGAGCTCGGCTCGGGCTCGATCAGGATCCACCGCCAGGAGATTCAGTCGCGCGTGTTTCGCGCCATGGGCATGACCGACGACGAGGCTCACGCGAAGTTCGGCTGGTTCCTCGAGGCACTGCAGATGGGGGCGCCGCCGCACGGAGGCTTCGCACTGGGGATCGAGCGCTTCGTCGCGCTCCTCGCGGGAGAGTCGAACATCCGTGAGGTGATCGCGTTCCCGAAGACCGCAAGCGGCTCGGATCCACTCACCGGCGCTCCGGCCCCAACGACGAAGGAACGTCTCCACGAGCTCGGGATCGAGCTCGACGAGACGTCCGTCGCGCAACCCAAGCCGTGAGACGGAGGCGCGCTCAGCGCGTCGTGTGGCTCGTCGGCGTGACACTCGTCGCGGCAATCGGCGCGCTGGCGCTCAGCAGACGCGACGCCGACGGCAACCAGGCGGTCCCGAGGCCGGTCACGGTTCCGGGCACTTCGAACGGCTACTACACAGCCCGGGTCGCTCCGCTCGCGCAGTCGGCGAGCCATCCGCGAACCGCCTGCGGGCAGCCGTTCCTGAAGACGACCGAGGGCGTCGCCCATCCCGTCCTGCCGTGCGGAATCAGGCTCTACATCCGCTTCCACGGCCATGAGGTCCTGACGCAGGTGGTCGACCGCGGGTCGAACGCTCCGGGCCGGGATTTCGACCTCACGAAAGCGCTCGCGGACCGGCTCGATCTCCACGGCACGCAGGTCATTCAGTGGAGGTTTGCCTCGGAGCGCTAACCTGCGTCTGCCCGACTCTGCTCGTGGCTTGCGCATTCCATGTAGAACCAACACCACTGCTGAGGGAGCTTTTGTCCGGTCGAGGCGTTAGCCGAAGGCCGGCGTGGCACCCACCTGGTTGACCAGGTTCACAGCGGGCGCAGGTCACGACAGAGTGGGGTACCCGGAGCGATGGGGCGGCGGGCGTTGGCGCTAGCCTGAACGCATGCTCGAGCTGGTCGGAGATTCCGCACGCGGCACCGAGTTCGCGTTCGTCCGCCTCTCGGTCGACGGCGACCGGATCGCCGCGGCCGACGCACAGGGCCTCGACCGTTCGCTCGTCGGGTTGACCCTGCTCGAGGCCGCGGCCGTCGGTGGCGAGACGCTTGCGGTCGACGCCCTCGCGAACGCGATCGGACCCGTGTTTCGCGCACGGCCGAGTGCGGGCCGCGTCGCTGTCGCAATGAGCGGCGGTGTCGACAGCGCGGTCGTCCTCGCGAGGTCGTTGCCGAACGCGATCGGCGTGACGCTCCGGCTCTGGCTCGACCCCGACGGTCCCGACTCCGAGCGCGCGTGCTGCTCGCCCGACGCCGTGATCGTCGCGCGCGAGACGTGCCACCGTCTCGGCGTGCCCCACGTGACGCTCGACCTGCGGCAGGAGTTTCGTCGCGCCGTCGTAGACCGCTTCGTCGAAGGCTACGCGCGCGGCGAGACGCCCAACCCGTGCATCCGCTGCAACGGGTCGTTCCGGTTCGGGCGGCTGCTCGCCTTCGCGCGGCGCGCGGGCGCCGACCGGCTCGCCACCGGTCACTACGCGCGCATCGTCGAGCACCGTGGTCGGCGGCTGCTCGCGCGTGCCACCGACCCGGCAAAAGATCAGTCGTACATGCTCGCCGGCCTCGACCCGACTCGACTCGACCGGATCGCCTTCCCGCTGGGCTCGCAGACGAAAGCCGAGACGCGAGCGGAGGCCGAGCGGGCGGGCCTGGCCGTGGCCCACCGGACCGAGAGCCAGGAGGCGTGTTTTCTCGCCGGCGACGATTACCGTGCGTTCCTGGAGCGTCGCGGGCTGGATCCCGCCGACGGCCCGATCGTGGACGAAGACGGACGCGAGCTCGGCCGTCACGAGGGCTACTGGCGGTTCACGCCGGGACAGCGGAGGGGCCTCGGCGTCTCGGCGGCGGAGCCGCTGTACGCGCTGCGCTCGGACGCGCGGACGAACACGGTCGTCGTCGGCCCGCTCGAGGCCCTCGGACGCAGCGAGGTCACCGCCAGGGGGCGTCTCCACCTCCCCGTCGACCGGGTCGAGG
>DATDDZ010000081.1:0-12944 GCA_036523555.1 Gaiellaceae bacterium | reverse complement strand
CCCTGCCTTCGGGCTTCGTGAGCTTATCTTCGTCTCGATCGGCTTCTCGTCCACTCCGCCGCAGCTGCTGGGCCGTGCCCGCGGCCCAGTGAGGGGTCGCGGGCACAGCCGCCGTTCAGCCCCCGGTATCGGCCACAGCCGAGTCGAGGCTTCGTGAGAGCGGGTCATCGCCGGTCATCGCCCGATAGGCCACCGGGATCTGACGCCTTCGGGTCACACCGAGCTTCTGACGCAGGACATCTGAATGAGCTTTCGCCGTTCGAGGTGAGATGCCGAGTCGTTCCCCGACTTCCTCGTTCGAGCAGCCAGCGGCGATGAGCTCGATGACCTGGCGCTGCCTCTCGGTGATGTTGGGCAGCGATTCCCGCAGGAGGTCATACATAGCGCACGAACCTAGTCGGCCCAGGACTGCACGACCATTGACCGAAAGGAGTATTTCCGGGGGTTACGCCGGGCTAACGCCCATATCGTCCAGTCGGCCGAGCGCCTCCGCGATCTCGCTGTCGGTGATCGTCAGAGGTGGTGTAGCCGAGACGAGGGAGCCGTCGAGCCCGGCGGGGATGACGATCACCCCGTTCCGTCCGGCCGAGGCGGCGTCGCCGGCGCATGCCCGCATCAGCCCGGCGCCGTGCCATCCGGCGGCAGCGAAGCGCTCGCCCGCCTGCCGCACGCGACCGAGCAATGTCGGAACCTCGTCGAGCACGACGAGCGCCGCTGCGCACGCGAGGGGATTGCCGACATGTGTGTGCGTGAGCACGTCTTCGGGGCCGAGGTCCCACGCGGCCGCGAGCTCGCGACGGACGAATAGAGCCGCCGACAACGGCAGCCCGCCGCCGAGAGCTTTCCCGATGCAGACAACGTCCGCGACCGCCTCGCCCGGCCACATCTCCCCGATGCGACCGAGCCCGGTGTAGATGGCGTCGACGACGAGCAGTGCTCCGCGCTCGTCGCAGCGTTGCCGTAGCGCCTCGAGCCAGCCGTCGGGCGGCACGCGCGCGCCCGCTCTGCCCTGAACTGGCTCGGCGATCACGCAGCCGGCGTCGTCCGGCAACGGTCCCGGATCCTCACCGTACGGAAACCGGTGGACCGGCCCCGGCAGCCAGGCCGCGAAGGGCTGCCGGAATTGCTCGAATCCCGTCGCTGCGAGAGCGAGGAGGCCCGTTCCGTGATACGCGCCGTCGAAGGCGACGATTCCGGGCTTGCCCGTCGCAAGGAGTGCCGTGCGGAGCGCGATCTCGACCGCGTCTTCGCCCGTGACTCCGAGCTTCGAGGGCCACGGGAGCCGGTCGCGAAGCTGGGCGGTCACCTCCGCCTCGGCGAGGTCTCCCAGCGCATGCGCGACAGGCGCCGAGGCGATCGCCGCCATCACGCGCGGATTCCGGTGACCCAGCGCAGCGACGCCGAACCCCCCCGAGAGGTCGAGGTATTCCCGCCCCTCGGCGTCCCAGACGCGACAACCCTCGGCGCGGGCCCAGAGCACTACATGCCGTTGCGCCGGCCGATGAGCCGGCCGAGCGTGTCAGATGCGATGTAGCCAGCGATTCGCGGGTTCTCCTGCAGACGGCGAAGGGAGTAGGCGTACCAGTGGCGGCCGAACGGGATGTAAATGCGGAGGCGGTGTCCTTGACGGACGAGCTCGTCCCCGAGCCCCGGCGTGACACCGAGCAGCATCTGGAACTCGTAGTCGTCCCGGCCGAGCCCGTGTTCGGCGACCAGTCGCATTCCCTCGTCGACGAGCCAGCCGTCGTGTGTCGCGATGCCGACGTAGCACCCGCACGTGAGGAGCGCCTCGAGAGCGTGCACGAACGCCTTACGGACAGCGTCGAAATCCCGGTAGGAGATCTTTGCAGGCTCGACGTAGATTCCCTTGCAGAGGCGGACGCTCGGCTTGAGGTCTGCGAGCTCACCGATGTCTCCGAGCGTCCGGCGCAGCATCGCCTGGAGGACGATGCCGACGTTCTCGAATCCCTCCTCTCGCAACTCGCGGTACAGGCGCAGAGTCTCGTCGGTCGTCGAGGAGTCCTCCATGTCGATCCGGACGAAGTTCCCGCGGGAAGCAGCATCCTCGACCACGGCGCGAAGGTTCCGGCGGCAGACGTCGTGGCCGAGGTTGAGGCCGAGCCCCGTCAGCTTGACGCTGACGTTCGAGTCCAGCCCGCACTGCTCGATGTCGGCGAACACGTCCTGGTAGGCGCGCACGATGGCCGCCGCGTCCTCCTCGTTCGTGATCTCCTCGCCGAGGACGTCGATCGTCGCCATTTTCCCTTCGGCGTTGACTCGGCGGACCGCGTCGCGGGCGTCCTTCAGCTCGGGCCCGGCGATGTAATGCTGCGAGAGCAGCTGCACCAGCGGTCGCGGCACGGCGGGGAGCAGTCGGACGATCGCGCGGTCGAGGATTGCCAAGGGGACGCGATTCTACGCCCTGTTTCGGCGCGCTAGCCCCTGGCGACGAGCAGCTGTGCGCCGGTGTCGGGCCGCGTCACCCGCGAGTACGTGAAACCCGCGTCTCGCGGGAGTCTTTCGAGCTCTTCGTCCTCGTAGAAGTGCCCGCGTGTGGCGAGGGGATAGGGCGCCGCAGGCGTCCCCTTCAACTCGGGCGCGGTCGTGAAGACGGCGATGCGTCCCCGCTCGAAGTCGAGGACCCTCCGAAACTCGCGCAGCGCCGACACCGGCTCGGCGAGGAAGAAGAACGCGACGATGCACGAGAGCGCGGTGAACTCTCCGTCGCGAAACGGAAGCGCGTGAGCATCGCCATGCACGATCTGTGCAGCTCCGGCCGTCGTCCGACGCGCGAGCCGGACCATCTCGATGCTGTGGTCGATTCCCGTTGCAGTGCAGCCGGTCTCGAGAGCTCGCCGGAGGAACACTCCTCCACCGCAACCGACGTCGAGGAGTCGATCGCCGGTTCTCAGCTCGAGCGCGTCGAGCACCGGCTCCCAGGTAAACGAGTGGACGTCGTCGGCGGCGTAGACCGCGCGCGCCTTTCGGCCGTGCGGCCGGCGTGCCACCCGGTCGGTCATGCGATCGATCCGCCATTCGCGGATGCGACGTGCCAGACCCACTGCGAGATCAGCTCTCGCGCATGAAACCCTGACGCGCGGCGCTCACGAGCGCCACCGCCTCAGGGAAGAGCACTCGCATCGCGTCGCGGAGCGCGATCGCCTGCTCGTCCGCCGAGCCCGACGCCTGCAGCTGCGAGAGCGCTGCCGCCGTCAACTCGACCGCGGTGTTCAGGGTCAGGGTGGCGAACTGCTCGCGCTGCGCCTCCGCAACCGACTCGGCCTGGTGCTCGGCGAACTCGCGAATGCCGCGCAGGAGATCCTCCGGATCTCCGCCCATCGGGAATCCAAAACCACCGCCTTCCATGTGCCAAGCATAGGGACCGAGCCCTAGCTCTGTCGCGCCTCCCGCTCGGCCGCACGGGCAGCCCGGCGGATCTCCTTGCGCCTACCCGTGGCGCCCGTGGGGACCCGCCAGAGATCCGTGCCGCCGAAGATCGAGAGCGCCCGCACCCGAAGGACCGGCGCGCCCGGATGGCCCGGATGATCTGGGCCGTGCTGGTCGGCGCCGCCGAAGATACCGATGCCGCTGAAGTCGACGTCCACTCCGTCCGGGACGTAGAGGTCGGTCCCGCCGAACAGGTCCATGACGTAGACGGTGGCTTTGCCGCCTTCGAGTGATGCGTCGCGAAAGTCGAGGTCGGAGCCGCCGAAGATCGAAATGACCCAATGCGACCGGGCGCTCCGCCAGCGTCCCTTGCGATCGACTCCGCCGAAGATCGCGATGGTGAACCGGTGAGGCCGTCGACTCGTCGCCGATACCTGAGCGGCCGCGGGAAGATCGGTCGTCAGCCGGGCGAGCTCATCGGCGGTGTGCGCTTCGTACGCGGCCTCCATCCGCTGCGAGAACTCGTCCAGCGTGAGCCGGCCTTCTGCCGTCGCTTCCCGGAGGTAGGCGACAGCGGCGTCGCGTTCGGCGTCAGAGGCGCGTAGCGCAGGAGAATCCGACATCAGCTCAGCTCGAGCTTGTAGTGCAGCTCGACGTCGCGCGTCAGCTCTTCGACTGCTGGCAGGGCTCCTTGCAGTGAGCCGACGACCTCTTGCGTGTTTCCGTTCGCACCCAGGGAATCGAGGTATGCCGCCGATGCGACGCGCGGCTCGGCCTCGGTTGGCACCCCTGCGCCCTCCTCCGCGATCTCGACGAGCGCCGCGATCGAGGCCGCGTCACGCACGCGGGTGCGATCCGTGACCGGCGCGCCCTGGTCGTCGAGCGCCAGCCAGGTCTGTGCGCCGCCCGGGCTTTCGAAGGCGCAGAGGTAGACCCGCTCGCCGTCGGCCGGCGCAACCGGGAGAACGGCGGCAACCTGCTCGTCGGCATCCGCGCGACTCGAGGCGGCCGCAGCGATCCTCTCGACGTCCTCCGCCAATCCCACCGGCCCAAGAATAGACTCGGCGACGTGGCCCAGACCGCCTCTGCGCGGGAGCTCTTCGCTCCGCTCGGGCCGACGTACGACCGCTACGCCTCCTTGCTCTCGTTCGGACAGGACGGGCGCTGGCGCCGGTTCCTCGTATCGCGGATCGATGCGAGCCCCGATCACACCGTGCTCGACGTCGCCACCGGCACGGGGGCCGTCGCGCTCGAGCTGCTTGCGCGCCACGACTGCACCGTCGTCGGGCTCGACCAGAGCCCCGAAATGCTCGCTGTGGCGAGACTGCGCTTGCCTTCTTCGGTTCGGCTCCTCGAGGGGACCGCCGACGCGCTCCCGTTCGAGGATGCCTCGTTCGACGCCCTCACGTTCACGTACCTCCTCCGCTACGTTCCCGATCCCGCGGCGACGCTGAGCGAGTTGGCGCGCGTGGTTCGGCCCGGTGGCAGGATCGCCGGCCTCGAGTTCGCAGTCCCGAGCGGGGCGTGGCGGGCCCTATGGGAGCTCTACGTTCGAGTGGGCCTGCCCGTGGCCGGGCGGGCGATCTCGACGGGCTGGGGCGAGGTCGGACGGTTTCTCGGCCCGAGCATCAGGGAGTTCTACGAACGCTGGCCCGAGAGCCGCCTGCTCGAGCTCTGGCGCGACGCGGGGGTCCAGGACGTGCGGTCTCGCCGGCTCAGCCTGGGCGGTGGAATCGTCACCTGGGGCACGCGCGCATGAACGGCACGGCGCGGCCTGCCTTCTACGCGCTCGCGCCGGGCGGCTGGCGGGACTACCTCACGCTTCTCCATCCTCCGTACACGCTCTGGCACCTCTCCTACGTCGTGATCGGTGCTGCGATCGCCCCGGTGTTTCGGCCGTGGATCCTGTGCCTCGCGCTGCTCGCCTTCTTCCTCGGGATGGGTATCGGGGCGCACGCGCTCGACGAGCTGAACGGCCGGCCGCTCGGGACCGGCATCTCGCGCGGGACGCTGATCGTCCTCGCTGGGGTCTCCCTCGCCGGCGCGGCCGCGATCGGAATCGCAACGGCTATCCACACAACCCTCTGGCTGCTCCCCTTCGTCGCCGCCGGCGCATTCCTGGCGGTGGCGTACAACCTCGAGCTCTTCGGTGGCTGGTTCCATCGAGAGCCGTGGTTCGCTCTCGCCTGGGGCGCGTTTCCGCTGTTGGCGACCTACGTCGCGGCGGCCGAGTCCCTGCGGCTCGAAGCCGTCGCGGCCGCGGCGTTTGCAGCGCTGCTCTCCCAGGCGCAGCGAGAGCTCTCGACCCCGGTGCGCCTCCTGCGACGTCGCGCCGCGTCGGTGTCCGGCCGGATCGAGTTGTTGGACGGGACCGTGCAGACGATCACCCGCGCCTCGCTGACTCGTGACCTCGAGGCCGCACTTCGACTGCTTTCGGCCTGCGTCGTCGCGCTGGCGGTCGCCCTCGTCCTTCTCCGCGTAACCTGACGGGCGTGGGTCTCGTCGGCATCGCACAGATCGTCTTCGCAGTCACGGCGATCGCCGCCGCAGCGGCACTTGCAGGGGCCGCAACCGAGCGGCTGCCTCACCGAGCCTTGGTCGCAACGGCCGGGCTGCTGGGAGGTGTCGCGCTCGCGGGATGGATCGTGCTCGGTCTTCGGCCGAAGACGTCTCTCGCCGTCGTTGCGGCCGGCATCACGCTCGCGTTCCTCGCCACGCTCGGCGCGATCAGGCTCCGAGCACTCGCCCGTACGGCGCGGCGAGTCGATGACCAGCTCGCTCGCGCACAGGGAAGGCTGAGCTCCCTGATCGCACGCGAGGCCGACGAGCGGCACGCCGAGCTCGAGCGAGTTCTCGCACGCGCACGTGCGGACTCATCATCGCTTCTCGCGGAGCAGGAACGAACCATCGCCGAGGAGACCCGGGCAGGAGCCGCCGAACGGTCGCGGATCGCGGCCGACGAGTTCGGCCAGGCGCTCATCGCCGCGCAGCAGCAGGTCGAGCTGCGGATGCGGGCCTGGAGGGACGATCTCGACCGCGCGCAGCGCGGCGTTTCCGATCAGATCGCGCAACTCGCGCAGCGGCACAAACAGCTGATCTCAGAGGCGGAGGCGCGGATCGTGGCCGACGCCGAGCGAATCGAGGCCGAGAGCGAGTCGCAGAGGGTTGGTCTCGTGCGCCTGCGCGACGAGCTTGCGACGGCCATGAAGGAGACGGTCACTGCGGGCAGCTCCGAGCTCGACTCATACGCCTCGGAGCGGCGCCGGGCCCTGCACGAGCTCAACGAACGTATTCGCCGGCGCGAGCGCCAGCTGTCGGAGCAGATTGAGCGCGAGGAAGCGGAGGCCATGCGGCGCATCCAGGCCGGCTTTGCCGACGTCGAGCGACGGCAGGTCGAGCAGCTCGAGCGGATCCTGAACCGAGCGACCGCGAGCTTCGCCGATGCCTCGACGCAGCAGTTCGCTGAGGCGATCAAGTCGGCACGGGAGAACGCGGGCGCGCGACTCGCACGTGAGCTCGACCGTGCAGTCCAGGCCTATGCGAGGGAGGCACAGAACGTCCTGGGCGAGCGGCTCGCAGCGGTCGGCGACGCGGGGGCCCAGAAACTCGAACGGCGCCTGTCACAGGCGACCGAGGGCCTCGAGCGGCAGCGAGCCGAGGCGCTCTCGGAGCTCGAGGGGCGGCTCGGACAGGCCGAGCACGAGCTGCGCCGCCGCATCGACGGGCTCGTCGCCGACACCGAGGCCGAGCGCGCAGTCCTCGAGGCTCGCCTCCAGGAGCTCGCGAGGCGGATCGACGAGACGCTCGCTCGTACCTGAGCGCTGTCTTTTCGCGCCGCTTCTCGACAAACAAACGGCGGCAGGGTTCGTCTATGTGACGGCGAACCAGGCTGATCGTGGGAGAGACGACCGAAACCCTTGAGCCGGACAGCGGCGAGCGCTCGAAAGTCGAGAGCTGGCGGTTGCACGTGCTGATCGAGGCGGGCTACCCGCTCTCCCTCGCGGAGCGGCTGGCCGGAAGCGACGCGGACCTGCACCATGCGGTCGAGCTCGTCGGCCAGGGCTGCGCCCCCGAGACTGCCGTCGAAATCCTGATCTGAGACCGGCACACCCGCGGCGGACGCGCGTGGCATCCTGACCACGTGGCCAAGGTGGAGGCGCTCCAGTACGGTGACCGGAAGGTCTACTCGGTTTCGTCGTTCAATCGAGGCGTCGCCGACTGGCTCCAGCGCCTTCCGACCATCTGGGTCGAGGGCGAGGTCACGGAGCTGCGGCGAAACCCCCGCTGGCAGTCGGTCTTCTTCACGCTCAAGGATCCGGAGAACGGGGCCTGCCTGGGCGTGACCATCGCCCGGAGCCGGTTCGACGCGCTCAGGCTCGACCTTTCGAACGGGGAGCGCGCGCACGTGTTCGGACGGCCCGAGTTGTTCGAGGCCAAGGGCGACTTCCGGCTTCGCGCTCTCTCGATCGAGCGGTTCGGCCTCGGCGATCACCTCGCGGCGCTCGAGCGCCTCAAGCAGAAGCTGGTCGCCGAGGGCATCTTCGAGCGCAAGCGGCCGATTCCGTTTCTGCCGAGGCGAATCGGCGTCGTGACGGGCAACGACGCAGCGGCGAAACGGGACGTGGTCGCCACGATCACCGCGCGCTTTCCGGCCGCGCGCCTGGTCGTTGCGGAGACGTACGTGCAAGGGCCTCTGGCCGTCCAGGCCATGGTGGATGCGCTCGCCGAGGTCAGCCGCGTGCCGGATATCGACGTCATCGTCCTCACGCGAGGCGGAGGAAGCTTCGAAGACCTTCTTCCGTTCAGCGACGAGCGGCTCGTCCGGGCCGTGGCCGCGAGCCCCGTGCCAGTGGTATCGGCCGTCGGCCACGAGCAGGACACGCCGCTCTGTGATCTCGCGGCCGACGCGCGCGCCTCGACTCCGACCGCTGCCGCGCGGCTGGTCGTCCCCGACGCGATCGCTCTCACCGAGCGTCTCGGGCGCTCGCGGGGCGCTCTCGGTCGCTCGGCGCAGCGGCTGTTCGAGCGGCGGCACCAGCGCCTCGCCCAGGTGAACGAGCGGCTGGGCCGAGCGCCCTTGCTGACTGTCGAGCGCAAGCGCGCGCGCCTCGACCAGGCGGCCGGACGCCTGCGGGCGCTCTCGCCGCGCTCGACACTGGAGCGCGGGTACGCAATCGTCCGCGCGGACGAAGGCATCGTCCGGTCGACGGGCGATGTCGCGACCGGTGACTCCGTCGAGGTCGAGGTCGCCGACGGCAAGTTCGGGGCACGCGTCGAGTGACCGCCGAGCCGACGTTCGAGGAAGGGCTCCGTGAGCTCGAGCAGATCGTCGAGCGGCTCGAGCACGGAGACGCCGGGCTCGACGAGGCGATCACGCTGTGGGAGCGCGGGGAAGAGCTCTACAGGCTCTGCGCCGGCAAGCTGGACGCCGCGCACGGCCGAATCGAAGAGTTAGCCCGCCGCGCCGACTCCGCCAAGCCGTAGTCCGAGCGCAACCAGGTCGGCCCGCGCCCTGGAAGGATCCCCGGAGAGGGCAAGCGTCTCGGCCGAGGGCAGGGGCTCGACGACACGTCCTCCGAAGACGACGCAGCGCACTCCCGCCGCGTCGCAACGCCGTGCAACCTCCGCCGGGGCCTTGCCCCGGGCCGTCGTCGCGTCGACGGTTCCCTCGCCCGTGACGACCAGGTCGTACCCCGTCGGGTCGAAGCCGACGAGGTCGAGGATGAGTGCCGCTCCGGGAAGGAGCTCGGCGCCAAGCGCCGCGAGGGCGGCGCCCAGGCCGCCGGCGGCGCCGGCGCCGGGGAGCTCGGCGTAGGCGCGGAGCTCGGGCAGCGACGCCAGTCGCTCCTCGAGCCTCGGGATGTCCTCAGTCGCAGCGCCCTTCTGACCGGAGAAAAGTCGGGCCGCATCGACGAGCGGGACGTCGACATCGCAGGCGACACGGGTCGGCGCCGGCAGCTCCTCCAGGACTTCGAGCAGCCCGGCGCCGCCGTCGACGTTCGCGGTGCCGCCGAGGCAGACGAGGAGCCCGACCGGGCGACCGACGGTCCGGATCAGCTCACCGAGCCCGCGGCTTGTCGCTCCGAAGGGGTCGAGGCGCTCGGGGTCCAGCGGGATCGCCTCCGCGGCCTCGACCGCTGCGACGCCGTCGGGTAACGCGAGCCACCGAGCCTGCCGCGGCCGCCCGAATGCGTCGTGGATGCCGGCCGTCCTCCAGGTGCCACCGGCCGCGGAGTGCAGCGCTTCGAGGCTTCCCTCGCCCCCGTCCGCGAGCGGGAGCTCGTCCACCTCCGCCCAGATGCCCAGCCCCTCGGCCAACGCCGCCGCCGCCTCGCGGGCGGAGAGGACGCCCTTGAGGCTAGCCGGGCACGCGAGCGCGCGGGCGCTCGGCATCCGGCTCCACGTTCCGCTCCTCCTCGGTCGGCACTTCCGCCTGTCCGGCGTCGGGCATCACCTTGAGCATGGCGAATGACAGGCCCTCGCGCGCGAGGAAGATCAGCCCGACGCCGACACCGACGGACGCCTCGATCGCCTGAAGGCCGAAGCCGAACGCGATGCCCGTTCCCTTGGCGACGCCGTACGAGCTCGCGAGCGGCAGCGCGACGGCGGCCTGGACGAGACCGACGTTGCCGGGCCAGAGCGGGAAGATCGTCGCGACGTTCATCAGGACGAGAACGAGCCCCGCGGCCGGCAACCCCTCGTGGATGCCGAACGCGCGCATCGCCGTGAACACGGCGAAGAGCTGGCAGGCCCAACCCAGGATCTGGAACAGGCATGCAAGCGCGGCGGATGCGGGCTTGTTCATGACTTCCAGCCCGTAGCGCGCGAGCCTCACGATCCTGCGAACGGCGCCGAGACCTTCCTCCACCCCTGCGACGCGGTGGGTGCGGGCGCCGATGACCGCGAGCGTGAAGAGCGCGACCCCCGTGATCACGACCGCGGTCAGCCCGGTCACGGCCCAGCTGGGGATCTGCGCGGTCGACGCGACGAACACGATGAGGGCGATCACGGCGACGAGATCGAACACCCGGTGCGCGAAGACCGTGCCCAGCAGTCGTGCCCACGCTCGCTTCTTGCCCATCCTTCGATCGAGCACTGCAACGCGGGCGAGCTCGCCGATGCGGCCGGGGAGCACCGCGTTCGCGAACAGGCCGACCGAAAACGCCGAGAAGACGAGCGGGAACCCTGGGTGCGGGGGCTCGAACGCCTGCACGATCACAGTTCGCCAGGCGAGGGCACGGACGAGCACGGACAGGAGGTTGAAGCCGACGGCCGCGGCGACCCAGTGCCATTCGACTGCGGTGAAAGCATCGCCCACGGCACTCCAGGTCGGGCCGCGCCACCAGAGCAGGGCGAAGACGCCGCCGGCTGCGAGGAGCACGATCACCACGCGGGTCCAGCCGCTCCGCAGAACCTTCAAGAGGCGATCACGGCCTCGCGAGGACGTTCGGACACGAGCTCGTAGATCTCGACCAGGCGCCGGGCGATGTCGTCCCACGAGTATCGCTCGAGCGCGAGTCGTCGCGCTCCCTCGCCGAGCGCGAGCCTTCGCGGCTCGTCCTCGAGCAGGCCGACGACCGCCTCGGCGAGTGCGCGCTCGTCGCCCGGAGGGAAGGACACGCCGGTGTCCTCGGTCATGACCTCGCGGTACCCCTCGATGTCGGAGGCCGCAACCGGTGTCGCGCACGCGAAAGCCCGGGTCAGCACCATGCCGAAGCTCTCGCCTCCGAGCGACGGCGCGACGAGCGCCTTCGCGCGTAGCAGCTCGCCGGTGAGCACCTCCTGCGACAGGAAGCCCAGAACGTCGACGCCCTCGTCGGGCAACCGCTCGCGGGTCAGCAGCAGTCGAACGGCGAGCGGGTCGGCGCCGGCGATTCGGAGACGCGCGCCCGTGCGCGCCCGTATCTCCGGCCACGCCCGCAGGAGGATGTGCAGCCCCTTGCGCGGCTCCTGCCTGCCCGCGAAGACGATCTGATGCTCCCGCCGGTCCGCGGTCGCCTCTGGTGGGATCAGCACGCCGTTCGGAAGGATCTCGTAGTCACCCGGCAACCATGCGACTGCGGAGTCCCGCGCATGCCGTGAGACGGCGATGCGATGGTCGAGCCGGTCGGCGAGAGAGCCCCAGACAGGCTTTCCCAGCTTCATCCAGCCGAGCGCTCCGTGCGCATGGAAGGTCGCGACGCAGGGGACCCGCGCGAGCGCCAGCGCCGCGATGCAGATCGCCGGTGTCATCGGCTCGTGCAGGTGGAGGACGTCGAACCGTTCCTCTCGGAGCACGCGCCGCATCGCCGGGACCGTGCCGGGCGAGAGCACGATGTTCGGCAGCGAGCCGTTGGCAGGGACGATCACGGACCGGCCCACGGCGATGACGTCGGGAGGCGGGTGTCCATGCCTGCCGAGCCGAGGGTGGAGGATTCGCGTGAAGCTGCCGGGCGGATCGTTTCCCATGATCGTCCGCGTCTCGACGCCGGACCGCTGCAACGCATCCGCCTGCAGCTCCGCGTGCTCGACGACGGCGCCCCAGAACGACCAGGAATACGGGACGACGATCCCGACCTTCATCGTCGCGGAGGATACGGAAGCACCCACACGTCGGGTTCGATTTCACTGCGCGTCCGTCTAGGCTTGTCGCATGGAGGGCCTCGCCGAGCTTCACACGCACCTCGGCGGCTCGGTCGCCTCCGACATCCTCTGGAGCCTTGCGCACGAGCAGGGCATCGCGCTCCCGGTCAAGGACTTCTGGGAGTTCGACCGGCTCGTCACGGTCTCGGATCCTCGCGGCGTGCCGAACCTCGACGCGCTGGACCAGATCTACCACTGGACCGAGCTCATCCAATCGAGCCCGCTCGCCGTCGAGCGCTCGGTGCACGCTGCGATCGGAGGGGCATACCGGTCGCAAAGAATCACGACGCTCGAGCTGCGCTTCAACCCGATGAAGCGCAACCGCGGCGGTGAGCGCGACCTCGACCACATCATCCTCGCCGCGATCCGCGGTCTCGATCTTGCGAGCCTCGAGTATCCGCAGGTGCGCGCGGGCCTGATCCTGATGATGGACCGGACCTTCAGCGCGGAGCTCAACTCGATCATCGTCGAGAAGGCGATCCGCTGGTCACCGAGAGGGATCGTGGGCGTGGACATCGCAGGCCCGCGGCCGGACGGAGGGCGCTACGACTACCGACAGGTCGCGCCCATGGTCGAGGAGGCCCGCGGCGCAGGGCTCGGTGTGACGATCCACGTCGGCGAAGAGGGCGGAGACCTCGGACGGGAGGAAATCGGCGAGGTCGTGGAGGTCCTTCGCCCGGACCGGATCGGCCATGGCATCCTCGCGGCCGGCGACCGGGAGTTGATGTCCGCGCTTCGTGACGCGGAGATCGTCCTCGAGATCTGCCCCACGTCGAACCTGCTCACGAAGGCCCTGCCGAGCGAGGCCGCGGTCCGGGAGACATTCCGCTCGTTCGTGGATGCGGGCGTGGCGTTCACGATCGCGACAGATGGCCCGGAGATGATGCGCACGCACCTCCGCGACGAGTTCGAGCTCCTTCGCCGCATCGGCGCCC
>DATDDZ010000080.1:0-2075 GCA_036523555.1 Gaiellaceae bacterium | reverse complement strand
GGTCTGAACATCGGCTCCGGGAGGACTCCGTCGAGGAGCTCCGCGGCGAGGGAAGCAGCCCGGTCGTAGACCGCGCCCGCGTCGTCTTCCGGCGCGATGGCGAACGAGCGTTGCGCCGCGATCGGCCCGGCGTCGAGCTCCTTGACCGTGCGATGGATGGTGACGCCCGTCTCCGCGTCTCCGGCCATGATCGCCCGCTCGACCGGCGCAGCACCGCGCCAGCGGGGAAGGAGCGACGGATGGACGTTCAGCCATAGCCGCTCCGCGAGCACTTCCTCGGGGACGAGAAGCCCGTAGGCGGCGATGACGACTATCCCGGCTCCGAGGTCGAGACCGGGCTCGGGCCTCGGCGGCTGCAGGACCCGTATGCCGAGACGCTCCGCCGTTTCCTTCGCCGGAGGAGCCCCGGTCTTCCGTCCCCGGCCCCGCGGCGCGTCCGGGCGCGTGAGCAGCGCCGAGATCTCGTGCCGCGCGGACAGGCGCTCGAGCATGTCCGCTCCGAACGGCGCCGTCGCGGCGACGGCCAGTCGGGCCACAGGCCTACCGGAGGACGAGGCGGGGGCGAAGGACGGCCATCGCCTCGCGCCGGGCTTCCGGGGTCGTGCGGTCGACGATGAGAGTGCCGTCGAGGTGGTCGAGCTCGTGCTGGGCGATCCGGGCGGCCATCTCCTCGAGGTCGTAGCCGACCGGCTCTCCGTGCTCGTCCCGGCCCTCGATCCGGACGGCAGCCGAGCGTTCGACGGGCACGCTCACTCCCTGCAGGGAGAGGCAGCCTTCGTCGTCGGTGTCCAGCTCCTCGCTGCGGCGGACGACCTCTGGGTTGACGAGGGTCGCCACCATGTCCTCCTCCGGAGCGAAGACGAAGAGACGCTGCAAGACACCCACCTGCGTGGCGGCGAGGCCGACCCCGTTCGCCTCCTTCATCAGCTCTCCCATGCGGGCGGCGAGCCGGCGCAGGTCGTCGTCGAACTCCTCCACGGGACGCGCCTCCATCCGCAGCACCGGATCCGGGTATTGCCGGATCTGCGCCAGCGCGAGCTGCCGCCGGGCCTCGCGCTCGGCGTCGAGCTCCTCGGTCCGTACCTCGCCCTCGACACTCATCTCGGCGGGCACACTAGCGGGGTGAAACGGAGCGAGCGCGAGCTGATCATGAGGCAGGGCGTCGAGCATGCCGAGACCCCTCGGGACCGGGCGGAGCGCGCGGCGCTCGAGGAGGACCTGAAGGAGAATCCGCTCACCGGCCGGACGCTCCGCCGCAGGTTGCGGAACTTCCGTCCGGATGCGGGCGCCCAGCTCGCGGCACTGAGCGGGCCGCTGCCCTGGATGCGACGGCTCCGGTCGATCGAGATCGCGGTCCGGCTGCACGAGCGACAGCTGAGCGACGCGCGGGAGACGCTCCGGCAGGAGTGCGGCGCGGACGTCCGGCGGTTCGCCCGCGAGTGGCGGGGCCTTGCCGAACGGTGGGACTTCGACGAGGTCAACGAGCTGATCGAGCGGCACAACCGCAACTTCCCGGCCGAGTCCCGGCTGCCCATGAACCCGAGGACGGGCGACTTCGTCCTCCTCAACGGGAGGCCCTACACCCGCGGTCGCCTCGACGCCGCCTGGATCCTCTCCCGCTACCCCGCGGAAGGTGCAAACTCCGAGGAGTGACCGACTCGCTCGCCGGCAACCTGCTGATCGCATCCCCGGCGATCCTCGACCCCAACTTCCGGCGGACTGTCGTCTTCGTGACGGCTCACACCGACGAGGGCGCGGTCGGGGTCATCCTCAACCGGTGCTCCGAGACGACCGTCGCCGAGGCAGTGCCGCAACTTGCGCCGATCGCGCCGCTCGAGGATCCCGTCTACTTCGGCGGGCCGGTCAACCCGGAGGGAGTCGCAGTCCTCGCGGAGTTCGACGATCCCGATGACGCGGGCATCGTCGTGCTCGATGGCGTCGGCTTCGTCGCCCTGGACAGTGCACTGGACGAGGAGCTGCCCCCCGTTCAGCGAGCGCGAGTCTTCGCGGGGGTCTCCGGTTGGGGCCCCGAGCAGCTCGACGGCGAGCTCGGCCGCGAGGACTGGATCGTCGAA
>DATDDZ010000079.1:0-2079 GCA_036523555.1 Gaiellaceae bacterium | reverse complement strand
CCCGCCTCCGCCTTCACCATCTGTGCGAGCGCCCAGAAGGTCACTCCGTCGCCGTACGGCAGAGACCGTCCCTGCCGCCAGAGGACGATGTCGGGGATCGACTCGACGTGGGCCTGGAGCTCGGCCACCAGTCGGCTCTTGCCGATCCCCGGAACCCCGACGATGGTGACGAGCTGCGGCGAGGCCTCTGCGCGGGTTCGGTCGAGCGCGTCGACGAGCTGATCGACCTCACGACGCCGGCCGACGAGGGGCGTCTCGGTGGAGACGGTCTCCGTGCCCACTCGTGCCCGCGGGTCGAGCGCCTCCCAGACCGCGAGGGGCTCGGCCTTCCCTTTGGCCTCTACGCTCTCGAGCTCACGGAACTCGATCACCGAGCTCGTCGCGCGATAAGTGGTCGGCCCGACGATGACGCCATTCACGGGCGCCGCGGCCTGCAGACGCGCCGTCGTGTTGACGACGTCGCCGGCGGCCATTCCCTCACCCGCCTCCGGCCGTGCGCCGAGGTTGATCAGTGCCTCTCCCGTGTTGACGGCGATCCGCACCTGCACCTTCTGCTCGTCGCGCGCCCAGTCGCGGATCGCGAGTGCCGCGCGCACAGCGCGCTCGGGGTCGTCCTCGTGGGTCGTCGGCGCGCCGAACAGCGCCATCACGGCGTCGCCGATGAACTTCTCCACCGTCCCGCCATGCCGCTCGAGCTCCTGGCGCAGCTTCTCGTGATACGGACGGAGGACCGCCTCGACGTCCTCCGGATCGAGCTGCTCGGCCTGCGCCGTGAATCCGACGAGGTCGGCGAACAGGACCGTGACGACCTTGCGCTCGCGCCGGGCTTCCACGCTAGCGCAGGCGCTCGACGACGTAGCCCCGCTCGTCCATCACGCCGAGCAGCCGCCGGCAGTGCTCCTCGTCGCGGGTGACGAGGGTGAGCTCGACCTCGGTGCTGCTGACGGGGATGTCCATTCCCTCGCGGTGGTGGTCGACGGCGATCACGTTGCCGCGCTCCTCCGCGACGAGCGAGAGCAGCTTGATCAGCTCGCCGGGACGATCCGAGAGGTGGGTCCGCACGACGAGGTAGCGACCCGCGGCTGTGAGGCCGTGGCGCATGACGGAGATGAGCATCGTCGCGTCGATGTTGCCGCCGGAGAGAACCGGCACCGCGAGACCGGAGCCGCCGGCCTTGCCGGCCAGCAGGGCGGCGACGCCGACGGCGCCGGCGCCCTCGACGACGAGCTTCGCACGCTCGAGCAGGAGCACGATCGCCTCGCTGATCTCCTCGTCCGTGACATCCACGATGTCGTCCAGCAGGTCCTCGAGCAGCGGCATCGTGAACTCGCTCGGCACCTTGACCGCGATCCCGTCGGCGATCGTGTAGCCGTGCAGCCCCGCGCGGATGCCGACGAGCCGGACCCCGGGGCGCATCGCGCGCAGAGCGATCGCGATCCCGAGCGCGAGGCCGCCGCCGCCGATCGGGATGAGCACCGTCTCGACGTCGGGCGCCTGCTCGAGCAGCTCGAGGCCGACCGTGCCCTGCCCGGCGATGACGAGCTGGTCCTCGTAGGGGTGGATGAAGGTCGCGCCCGTCTCCTCGACGTCGGTGAGCGCCGCCGCGAGGGCGTCCTCGAAGATGTCCCCTGCCAGCTCGGTCGTCGCGCCGTAGTTGCGGCACGCCTCCACCTTCGCCATTGGCGCGGCGAGGGGAACGTAGATGCGCGCGCTCACGCCGGCCTCCCTCGCCGCCCAGGCAACCGCCTGGCCGTGGTTGCCGGCACTCGCCGCGACGACGCCGGCCTCCCGCTCCTCGAGAGTCAGATGGGCCAGCCGGTTGACGGCGCCGCGGATCTTGAACGCACCGGTGCGCTGGAGGTTCTCGGCCTTGAGGCGCACCTCGCGTCCACAAAGACGCGAGAACGTCTCCGAGAGGTAGATCGGCGTCTCCTCGACGACCCCCAGCAGGCGCCGTCGCGCCTCCTGGATGTCAGCGAGGGTCGGGGCCGTCCGCTGCGTCGCCAACCTTGAACACCTTCTGAAGGATCTCACGCACCGCGGAGAGAGGGTCGAGCCGACGCTCCTGGACTTCCATGA
>DATDDZ010000078.1:0-3115 GCA_036523555.1 Gaiellaceae bacterium | reverse complement strand
GCCCGCGGGCTGCTGGTTCCGTTTCGCGGCCCGGTCGTCCACGCGTACTTCCACGACACCGACCTGCTCGACCCGACCCGCCGGCTGGCGCTCGCCGTCGGGCTGCGCTTCCTCGCGCTCAAGCGGACGAGGACCGACCTGGACGAGCTTCAGCGCCGCTTCCGGCCGGCGAAGACGATGTCGTTCGCGAACAGCCGTGCGTGAACCGGGACGAGCCGTCCGGCGATGAAGTGCAGCGTCGGCTCGTCGAACCCGGCGAGCAGGCGCCGGACGCCGGCGGCCGAAAACATCTGCAGGTGCGTCGGATCGTCCTCAGGACTCCCGCCGGCAAGGAAGCGAAGGCGGTTCTTCAGCCGGTAGGCGTTCGGCACCGACCCGACGAACGTTCCGCCGGGACGAAGGACCCGCCGCACGTCTGCCACGACGCGAGCCGGGTCGCGCAGGTGCTCGAGGAGCTCGCCCGCGACCACGACGTCGAAGCCCGCGTCGTCGAACGGGAGCGGCTCGTCCAGGTCGGCCCACCGGGTCTCGATCCCCAGCTTGGCGGCCTCGGCGAGCGCCTCACGGTCGGCGTCCACGCCGACGACTGCGTTCCCCTCCGCGTACCGGCTCGTGAGCGCGCCGTCCCGGCAGCCGAGGTCGAGGACCCTCCGCCCGGGGCCGCCCACGTAACGGCGGAAGAGCTCCATCCGCTCGGCGCCGGCGAAGACGAACCCGGCGCCGCGCTCCACGCGGTTGTGCTGTGCGTATCGGTCGCTGAGCTGCTCCAGGCCCATAGAACGCGGAAAGTACACTCCGCCGGGTGAGCACGAAGCCCGCCGTGCCGACCGAGCAGCGGCCGGCGCCGGCCGAGGACATCCGGTCGGTTCGGCCGTACCTCCTTTCGCGCACCACGCTCCTCACGGCCGCACGGAGGCTCGTGAGCGTGGCTGCCCTGGTCATCCTGGATCTGGCGGGCCTGATCCTCGGCGTGTTCGTCGCGCTGATCCTGCGCGAGCTCTACCTCGGCCAGTGGCCGCCGATCTGGGGCGTCCTCTGGAGCACGGAGGCCGACTGGCTCCCGTTCCTGACGGTGATCACCGTGCTCGTCTTCTGGGTCGGCGGTCTCTACCAGCGGCGCGAGCTGCGGACCGGAGTCGGGCAGGTCGTGTTCTCGCTGGCGCTCGTCGCGCTGATCACCCTCGCCTTCGGGCTCGGGACGAGCTATCACTTCACGACCTACGGCCTCACGCCGACGGCCTTCGTCCTCACCGCGCTCTTCATCGGCGTCCTCAGAGCCAGCTACGAGGTGCTCACGCGCGACGTCCTGCGGCTGGCGGGCGCGCGGCGGCGCACCGTGCTCGTCGGAGAGGGAGATCAGCTCGCCGAGCTCCGGCGCATCCTCGGCCGGGACCGGAGCGGCATCCGCTACGAGTACCTCGGCGCGATCTCACCCAACGGCGAAGCCGGCGACCTCCCCGTGCTGGGCGGGCTCGAGTCCGTCCCGCGCGTGCTGCGTGAGCACGACGTCCACGAGCTGATCGTCACCGACGAGGGCTTCAGCGACCGTCAGCTGCTCGAGCTGGTCGACCAAGCGCACCGCTTCGGCGTGAAGGTGAAGATCGCTCCGAAGACGACCGACCTCCTGCTGAAGCGCGCGGAGTACATCCCGGGCGAGGGGGCGCCGCTCTTCGAGCTCCGGCCGCCTGCGCTCGTCGGCTGGGACTGGGCGCTCAAGCGGTCGTTCGACATCTTCGTCTCGAGCGCCGTGATCGTCGTCGGCCTCCCTGTATGGCTCACGATCGCGGCCGCGATCAAGCTCAGCTCACGCGGGCCCGTGTTCTACCGCAGCCAGCGAATCGGCCTCGGCGAGCAGCCCTTTGGGATGATGAAGTTCCGGACGATGTTCGCCGGCGCGGCCGAGCGGCAGGCCGCGCTCGAGGCCGAGAACGAAGCTTCGGGGCCGCTGTTCAAGATCAAGGACGACCCGCGGGTGACAACGGTCGGCCGCATGCTGCGCCGCTACTCGATCGACGAGATGCCGCAGGTGCTGAACGTGCTCTGGGGGGACATGTCCCTCGTCGGGCCGCGCCCGCTGCCGATCCGCGACTACGAGCAGCTGCTGCCCTGGCACCGCAAGCGGTACCTCGTCCTGCCGGGGATGACCGGGCTCTGGCAGGTCTCCGGCCGGATCGACCTGAGCTTCGACGAGCTCGTCCGGCTCGACTTCTACTACATCGAGAACTGGTCGATCTGGCTCGACATCTCCATCCTCGGCAAGACGCTGCCCGCGGTGATCGCGCGGCGGGGCGCGTACTGATGCCCGCGGCGCCCAAGATCCTTGCGGTCGCGTCCGCGATCGACCTCGACTTCCGCTACGGCTGCACTCCGGCCTGGTGGCAGATCTGGAAGGGCCTCTACGAGGTCGGGGTAGACCTCGTCGTCACGCCCTACAGGGGCCGGGCGATCGAGTCGCCGTGGTGGCGTACCGAGCCGAACCCGCTCTACCGCGAGGCCGAGCTCTTCGCCGGGGCGCGCGGCCTTGCGGCTCGCCTGAAGGGCGACACGCTCCTCCGGCGTGATGAGGAGCACCCGGAGGACACGGTCGGCGACAGGCTGACGCGGGAGGTGATCTGGCGTTACGTCACGCCGCGCTGGCAGCGGCACCTCGAGCAGATCCTCGAGCGTGAGCGCAATGTCGCCGCGGTGATCGTGTTCACCGTCCCGATGGCCCACCTTCGCGGCGTCCCGACCCGGCTCCGCCAGCGGTTCGGTGTGCCGGTCGTCTTCTACGACGGTGACGTGCCGATGAGCCTGCCCGAGTTCGGCGGCATGGACACGGGCTTCAACTACTACCACGGCGCCGATCCGTCCGAGTACGACCTCGTCCTCTCGAACTCCGAGGGCGGGCTCGACCGTCTACGCGAGCTCGGGGCGCGACGCGCGGAGACGGTCTTCTGGGCGGCGGATCCGGAGGTGTTCCAGCCCGCTGATGTCGAGAAGGTGCACGACGTCTTCTTCTACGGCTACGGGGACAAGTTCAGACGCGAGTGGATGCAGGCGCTCGTGGGCGAGCCGAGCAGGCGGGAGCCCGAGATCGACTTCGCTCTCGGTGGCAAGGACTTCAGGGGCGACA